>JAGQGA010000490.1 GCA_020432595.1 Anaerolineales bacterium
CTTCTCCAGCGGCCATTTCCAGTTGGCATCCCGAAAACCTGTTGCCAACCCGCCCGCCTGCCCACTGGCCTCAAACAGCGTGACCTCATGCCCCGCTCGCAGCAAATCATATGCCGCTGTTAAACCGGCTAAACCGGCTCCGATGATACCTACTTTCATGTTTAAAGAAGTAATCGGTAATCCGTGAACCGATTACTGATTACTGATTACCGTTCACGAAGTGGTCGTGAAACGACATTACTGATGACTCTGAACAGTTCCCACCTGTACCGCTTTGCCAAAATCCGACCAGCCCATCCCTTCGCGCACCATGTAGTAGCCGCCCAGCAGGGTGATGGGCAGCCAGAGGGCGGCATGAAGCACCAAAGTATAGGCTGCGGCGACCGCCTCTTGTACGCCATAGAGCTTTAGCACGGCGATGCCAGGGGCATCGAAAGTGCCAATGTAGCCGGGTGCAGTCGGAAGGGTGGTCGCTAAATTGACGATGCCGTTCATGAGCATGAGGGCAAAAAAGCTGACCTGGAAAGGGAACGCCTGCATGATAAACCAATATTTGACCGTTTCCAGCAGCCAGATGACGACTGAGGTGAGAAAGATCATGAGTACATTGCGAAAGCTGCGGAGGGATTCAAGGCCGTTGAGGAAACGGCCGGCGAACCCCAGAATAGGGATTTGGAACCGCTTGGGCAGCAGCCGCACGGCCAGCCATTCGGTGAGTGCCAGAGCGCGTTCGGGAACGGCCGCTAATCCGAAAAACACAACCAGTGCCCCAAAAAAGGCGATGCTGGCAATGATGACCACCGACTGAATGCTGTCGCTGGGGATGGGGGTGAATGGCAAGGCCACAAAGACAAAAACCAGCATCACCAGCCCATCAAACACCCGCTCGACGATGACGGTTGCTAGGCTGGCGCTGACAGGTACCTCTTCGCGGCGATAGAGAACGTAGGAGCGTAGCAGTTCGCCAGCGCGAAATGGGTAGACGTTGTTGCCCATGTAGCCAATGACGACCACGGGGAACAGCCGGCCGAGCGGAATGTGTTTCAACGGCCGTAACATATAATCCCAACGCCACGTCCGCGCCCAAACGGCCACAAAATAGGTTGCCACACTGGGAACCAGCCACCAATAGTTGGCCGTCCGCATAAAGGTAGCCACATCATCCAGTTTAAGACCGCGCAGGGCCAGCCAGAGAAAAAGGGAGCTAACCAGCAGCCCCAGCCAAAATTGCCATCGTTTCAATGAAAAATTCCTTGATTACATATACACTATCGTACAAAACAAGGCGTAATTGTACCATCCCCCGTTGGGGTTGCATGTTGCATAATTGACACAAAACAGGGGGCGGCTGCACCCCTGTTTTTGCTGCCAATTGTGGCACAATAAGCAAATATAAAAGATGGGACGCAGATTTGCCTGATTTTCCTGATCCCGGAGTGGTTGCCATACAGCATCAGGTTAATCAGGTCAATCTGCGTCCTATTACTGCAAGAAGGAACTATGGCAACATCTGTAATTGAACAGTACCGTGAATTGGAAACAACTTTGCTGTCGCTGATTGGGCCGGTGCAGTGGGGCGGCGATATTCATATGAAGCTGGGGCGGATTGCCCGGCTGCTGGAGTTACTCGGCAACCCGCATCATCGGTATCGGTCGGTGCATGTGGGGGGAACATCGGGTAAGGGGACAACGGCCGTTCTTACCGCCCACCTCCTGCAACAAATGGGGTACAAAACGGCGCTCCACGTCTCGCCCCACGTCCAGTTGTTTAATGAACGGGTGCAGATTAACGGCCGTTTAGCCCCCACCAGCCAGCTCCTCACCCTGCTGCAAACCATCAAACCGCTCATTGAGCAAGTCGGGCGTGAATCCCCCTACGGCAACCTCACCTACTTTGAAATTCAGGCCGCCCTCGCCTTCACCTACTTTGCCCAGGCGCAAGTGGACGTGGCCGTGGTGGAAGTGGGGCTGGGCGGGCTGCTGGATGCCACCAACGTGCTGCCAGCCGAAGTGGCTGTCCTCACCAACGTCGGCTTAGACCATACCGAAGTGCTGGGGGAAACGGTGGAGCTGATTGCCGAGCAAAAGGTGGGGATTTTTAAGCCGGGGCAGCAGGTGATAACGGCCGTTTCCCAGCCCACCGTCCGCCAAATTGCCGCCGACCGCTGCCGCGAAGTGGGGGCAACCCTGCACCAGATTGAACCCGGCCACACCTTCCAAGACACCAACCGCGCCTGTGCCGCCGCTGCTGCCTCCACCCTCGCCGGCCGCCCCCTACCCGACGACATCAACTGGGAAATCCCCCTGCCCGCCCGGCTGGAAGTGATGCAAACCAACCCCACTGTCATTCTCGATGGCGCCCACAACCCCGACAAAATCCGCGCCACCGCCCACGCTGTCCATACCCGCTACCCTGACAAAGCCCCCATCATCGTTTTTGCGGCCAAAGCGGGCAAAGATGTGGCCGACATGCTCCCCTATTTGCTGCCCCACGCCAAAGCGTTTGTTGCCAGCCAGTTTGCGCCTAAGGGGTTATGGAAGGCGATTTCAGCGGAGGCATTAACGGCCGTTGTTCACCACCTCGCCCCCCATTTGCCTGTCTACACGGAACCGGAGCCATTAACGGCCGTTCGTCTTGCCCTCTCCCTCGCCCAACCCAACGACCTTGTTTGGATCACCGGCTCCCTCTACTTCGCTGGCGATGCCCGCGAACAGTGGTATCCGCTGGAAAACCTGCTGGAACAAGCCGAAACAGGGCGGCTTTCTGGCTCACTCCTTGGTTGACAAACCAACGATAACGGCGACAATGAGACCCTCTTTACCAGTTGGCACACAAAATCATGGGCAGATGATTTTGTCTGGAGGTTTCTCATGAGTCAGCGGCGAAACGATGAAATAATTACCTGTGCAGAATGCAAGCGACCTTTTACATGGAGCTACAACGAGCAACGGCATTATCGTGAGCAGGGTTGGGTGGCTCCCAAGCGCTGTTATGAATGTCGGCGGGCGCGCAAAACCCAGCGACTTGGCTCGCCGGTTACGACAATGCCTAGACAGACAGCAGGGAATGGGATGAAACCAGTTGGGAAAAAACGGCCGTTTCCCCAGCCAGCCTCCCCCGTTCTATCCTGGTGGAAAAATCCATTTTCACGCTATCGCCTTCTCTTTATCATGCCTGCCATCATAGCCACGCTTATTGCTGTCGTCGTTTACCACTTCGATTTCATGGCATCTTGGATTATCTCCATCTCATTCCTAACCACCCTTGCTTATGGATATGATAAATTTCTCAGCCAATTACAATCAACGTGGCAGCGTGTTCCTGAGCGCGTGCTAAACGATTGCACGCTGATTGGAGGAACAGTCGGTGCCATTTTTGGCGCAGCGATTTTCCGGCACAAGACCCAAAAAACAACTTTCCAGCTACAATTTGCCCTGAGAGTTGTTATTCAGATTATCGTCATTGCCTTGTACTGGTTGATCTTTAAAAGCAACCTCTTGGCAGGAGGTTGATGATCGGAGTTTCAAGATTGGGTCAATCTTGGAGATTGACCCAATCTCACCAGGGCAAAATAGCCCAACGCCAAGGAATAAAACAAAATTTGGGTCATTAGGCATTCAAAGAGTAGGGGCGTATTGCATACGCCCCGTCTTAAATCCTAACGAACCCACAATCTTAAGCAAAACCATGCAAACCTACGACATCATTATAGTTGGCGGCGGCGTGATGGGGTCTGCCATTGCCACCTACCTTCTCAAATCTAACCTCCAGCTACACATTCTGGTTGTCGAAAAAGACCCAACCTACACCTATTCCTCCACCGTCCTTTCCGACGGCAACATCCGCGTCCAGTTCAACATCAAAGAAAACATCCTCATGTCGCTCTATGGGCTGGAAGTGCTGGCAACCTTTGCCGAGGAGATGACCACCCCCGCCTACACGCCCAACATCAACTTTCGCCAGCAGGGCAACCTCTACATTGTTGACAGCGAGGGGGAAGCATTTGCCAAACAAGGGATCGCTTTGCAGCAAAGCTTGGGTGGCGCCGTGGAATGGCTGGAACCGGGGCAAATCCAGCAGCACCACCCTCTTTTCCAATCGGCCAACTGCGTGGGGGCCACCTTCGGCCGGCGCGATGGCTCCATGTCTCCCCTTGACGTTCTGTTGGCCTATCGCCACAAAGCCATTGCCCTCGGTGCCACCTACCTCACCGCCGAAGTCGGCCAATTGCGTCACGACCACAGCCAAATCATCGGTATTGCACTAACCTCTGGCGACATCCTCCACGCCCCCATCGTCATCAATGCTGCCGGTGCTTGGGCTGGCAAACTTTCCCAAACAGCCAGCGTCCCCCTGCCTGTTCAACCCGTCAAACGCCAAGTCTATGCCGTGGAAGTGGAAGGGGCCTCTTTTA
>JAGQGA010000491.1 GCA_020432595.1 Anaerolineales bacterium
TTCCGAGGAGGTTGCCATGTTTAAGAAAATTTTGCTCCCGCTGGACGGCTCTGAATTGGCTGAGCGGGCTATTGAGCCAGCTTTGATGCTGGCAAAACAAGTAAACGGAAAGGTTATTCTGCTTCAAGCTCCTGTGATGGATTTGGTGGTTTCTCACCCTGTCGCTGGTGGTTATGGGGTGCTGCTGCCCGAACAATCATCTGAACAAGCGTTCGAGGAAGCCAACGACTACCTTGACCACGTCCAAAGCAGAAACCGCCATCCAGAAGTGACTCTGGTTAAATTGGTGCTGGAAGGTGATCCGGCCAGCCTGATTGTTGACACAGCGGTTTCGGAAAAAGCGGACTTGATTGTCATGAGTACGCATGGTCGCTCCGGGCTAGACCGCTTTATCATGGGCAGCGTGACGGAAAAGGTGCTGCAAAAGGCACCGTGCCCGGTTTTGGCGCTCCGCACCAGCGATCCCATTCGCAATATTCTGATCACGCTAGATGGCTCGGCGATGGCAGAAACGGCCGTTCAGCCCGGTCTCGATTTGGCGCGTGGGCTGGGGGCACACACCACCATTTTGCGCGTTGACAACCAGGAATCGTACCTTGACCAGCGGGAATTAGACGAAATTAACCGGCTGGAGCCAGGGTTAGCCGAACAGGTGATGGAAGGGTTTTACAGCCGCATTCCTGATTACGTCCGGCGGATTGTGGAAGAATATGAACAGGACGAGGGTGAAATTGACACGGCTATTGCCGAGGGCGACCCCGCCGACTACATTTTGCGCGTGGCCGCCGACAAAAACGCCGATGTCCTGGTGATGGCAACCCACGGCCGCACCGGGCTACGCCGCTGGCTCTATGGCTCCATCACTCACAAAATAATGCGTGCTGCCAACCGCTCCATGCTCATTGTTCGACCACCAGCAGCGGCGTATGAGGTGTAATTTTCCAAAAAGAATAGGACGCAGATTCACCTGATTTTCCTGATTGATATAAATTTCCCGACTAACACATGAACAAAAAGTTCAACATCAAAGTTCAACTCCTCCACCAAAGAAGTTGAACCTCTCATTCTACAAATCAAATCAGGAAAATCAGGCCAATCAGCGTCCCATCTAGTCCCCATACACCGCCTCGCGCAAACCGCGAATATACCCCAGCGCATACAGCCGCCCAAACGACGAATACCCCGCATTCTCATTGCTGTCCCCCGCCACCGTTGGCACATGGTCGGGGCGCAGCACCCCGTCAAAGCCAATGTCGCGGTACGCCCGCATACACGCCACCATGTCGGTTTGCCCGGCATCGTGCCATGTTTCCTCAAACCGTTCCGGCGTGCCGCGTACGTCGCGGAAGTGGACAAAAAAGATTTTGTCGCCAAAGTGGCGAATCACCCCCGGCAAATCATCCGTCATCAGCGTAAAGTTCCCCTGGCACAGCGTCACCCCGTTCATGGGGCTGGGAACCATGTCAAGCAACCGCTGGAAATTCGTCACGCTCCGCATAATTCGCCCCACCCCGCGCAGCGGCGACAGCGGCGGGTCGTCGGGGTGCATGGCCAGTTTGACCCCACTTCGTTCGGCCACCGGCAGCACCCGCCGCAAAAAGTAGTCCAGGTTTTCCCACAGTGCCTCCTCGCTAATTGGCCCCAGTTCCGTGGGCGGGGCATCACGCAGCAGGGCGCTGTCAAAGCTGGTGACAACGGAGCCACCGCGTGAAGGGGTGGTTGTGTTGGTTCGCAGCCAGTTAAAATCAGTCATCCATTCATAGCACCAAACAGGAATGCCCAGCCGCCCCATGTTTTCCAGCAGCGTGCAAACGGTGTCAATCTCGGCATCGCGCCCGGGCAACCCCCGTTTTGCCAAATTCAGCGGTGGCCGCGCCTCGATGACGGCCAGCGTGAATCCAGCCGCCTCATACTGCTGCTTCATGCGTAACAACGGCCGATAATCCAACGGTGCCTCATCCCCATTGGCCGGGTCGTCAAACGGCAGCCCACCCACCGCCCAATCCGCCCCACCCTGCTTTGCCAACGTCCACAGCGGCGATGGCGTTGGCGGTAAAAATTCACCAATTTTGATCATAACAAGCCTCTATTTCTATAGGACGCGGACGAACGCGGACAAACGCGGATGAAGATTAGTCCGTGTTCGTCTGTGTTTGTCCGCGTCCCATTACTCAAACGAAAACCAGGATTGGGTTTCTTGTGGTTCCCAATATTCAGTTGTGACCGTTTCCAGCTTAAAGAATTGGTAGGGATCAACTGCTTTATAGGCGGCATATGGCCCTGACCAATCTTTGCGCCGTTCTTTGTAGACGTGGTGGCCTTCGCGGCTGTGAAATTCAAAGAGCATGATGTAGATGCCGGTGGGGTTGCCGTCGCGGTCGGTTTGGCGAAAGTAGCGAGCCGATTTCCATTCGGCAAACAGTTCGGCGTGGTGCTGTTGCACAAAGGCAAACCATTGGCGGATCATCTCGTCGTGGGCGACTTCGTTGCCTTCTTTGATTTGCCAGGTCTCAAATTCAATAAAGCTCATCATTCCTCCATAACAGATGGGACGCAGATTAGCCTGATTAACCTGATTTTTTGCTACTCAAATAACCCAAGTCTGCAAACCCAACTCGTGTTATGATAGCAAGATTTGGTAAAAGCGAAATGTATGGAGGCAGCAATGAGTGGACGGCAACATGTGGGCAGTGGGACGAAGTGGGAGAAGTTGGCGGGGTATGCGCGGGCGGTGCGGGTGGGGGGCAGGATTTTGGTGTCTGGCACGACAGCGACGGGGCCGGCCGGAGAGGTAATTGGTGTGGGTGATCCAGCGGCGCAAACGCACTATATTTTGGATAAGATAGAAACGGCCGTTTCCCAACTTGGCGGCACCCTCAACGACATCATTCGCACCCGCATCTACCTAAAAAATATTGACGATTGGGAACTCGTTGCCCGCGCCCACGGCCAACGCTTTGGCAACATCCTGCCCGCCAACACCTTGGTAGAAGCCAAACTGGTCGGGGAAGATTATTTGGTGGAAATTGAGGCAGAAGCGGTAATCGGTTATCAGTAGGCGGGGAATGATATGCGTTTTAGTATTCGATTTAACAATGATTTGCCGGTAGCCGACTATGTGCGGCTGGCGCAGGCGGCTGAAGCGGCCGGGTTTGATCAGTTTTGGCTGAGCAATGATCTTTTTTTGCGGAGTGCGCCCGTGATTTTGGCGGCTTTGGCGGGGGCAACGAGCCAGATTGAGCTTGGCACCTGCATCCTCAACCCCTACACCATTCACCCCAGCGAGATAGCGATGCTGGCGGCGACAATGGATGAACTATCGGGCAACCGCTTTAATTTGGGGCTGGCAGCGGGGGCGGGCGATTTTTTGCAGTGGTTGGGGATTGAGCAGGAACGGCCGTTAACCGCCATCCGCGAAACCATCGTTGCCATTCGGCGGCTGTTGGCAGGGGAAAGGGGGGTGATAGGGGTGGAAAACGGCCGTTTTCTCCCCTGGACCAATGAAGCCTATCTCCGTTTCCCCGCCCCGCGCCAAACTCCCATTTACGTCGGCGCAATGGGGCCAAAGATGTTGGAATTGGCCGGGGAACTGGCCGACGGCGTGCTGCCGCTGCTCTTTCCACCGGAACATTTCACCACCGTCAAACCGCTCATCGAGCAAGGCTATACGAAGCGCAGTGCCGCCCTCCCCCTGCTGGATTTCGCCGCCTGCATTTGGGTGTCGCTTTCGCAAGATGGCAACGCGGCGCGGCGGGAGCTGGCGCACAAGGTCGCCTACTACGGCCATGCCCTCAGCCCCCTCATTTTGCAGCAGCTTGGGCTGAACAAAAGCGACTTTACCGCGATTGAACACGCCATCATGGTGGAAAACGACCCCGACAAGGCGATTGGCATGGTGACAGACCAAATGCTGCGGATTGGCGTGGTTGGCACACCCCGCGACCTGCTGCCTCGGCTGGAGAGGCTGGTGGCGGCCGGAGCGCAGCACCTCAGCTTTGGCCCACCGCTGGGGCCGGATCCGCTGGCGGCGATTGAGCTATTGGGGAGGGAGGTGCTGCCGTATTTTCGGGGACAATGACGGAATGAATGGTGGAAAACGGCCGTTTCTCATGCAAACCACCTTGTTTTTCCAACACCTATCTGCATCGTCTCCTTTTATGTTAAAATAACTATATGATTAATTCTGTTCAACTCACATTGGAATTGCCGCAAAATGTTTTTTCTGCTTTGCGAAAAGAACCAGAAGCTTTTTTGCGTGAGATGCGCTTGGCTGCCGCTGTGAAATGGTACGAACTAGAAGAAATCTCTCAATCAAAAGCCGCCGAAATTGCTGGTGTGTCACGCGCAGAATTCTTAGCTGCCCTTACTCGCTTTGGG
>JAGQGA010000492.1 GCA_020432595.1 Anaerolineales bacterium
AAAGGTGTCGTTGAGGTAAATTTTGAGTGCCACGGCGTAGGGTGCCAGCCGGGGCAGTTCATCCACATGGGCCGGGCTGGCTCCGGCAAACAGCCCTAGCTGGCAGCGGGTGTCGGCCTGCGCCTGCTGGTAAGCGGCGGCAATGGCGGTCTCGGTTGCCAGCGGCGGCGTGGTGTTGGGCATTGCCAGCACGGTGGTGACGCCGCCCGCCAGCGCCGCCGCCGTTCCCGTCTGAAAATCTTCTTTGTGTTCCCCCCCCGGCACCCGCAAATGGGTGTGAACATCGGCCAGGCCGGGGAGGCGGATGGTTTGGGTCATGTTCCTTCCTTGAATAGGACGCAGATTTTCCTGATTTTCCTGATAAACAGTCACAATCAGGTGAATCAGGTAAATCTGCGTCCCGTCGTGGCAAAAAAAAGCCCGATCTTGTGATCGGGCTGAAAAATCAATATCAATGGGCAACCGAGCCACGGACATGGCCTCGGTAGGGTAAGTTGAGATGGGCTTTTTCCCGGTTAAACATGGGTTACTACCTTTTGCGGGCATCATAAACCCGCGCACCGGGATATTATCTTAGCACAGTTGCCATTGATTGACCAGTGACAGGAGCGAAGTAAAATAATCGGGTATCGGTAATTGGTACTGAACACTGATTACTGACAACTGATTACTGACAACTGTTTCCCACAAGGAGTTTCCCCGTGAATGTAGGTGTTGGTGTTCCAAATACGCTGCGTGGTGCTGATGGCAGGCTGCTGCTGGCGTGGGCGCGGCAGGCGGATGCTGGGCCGTTTTCGAGCCTGGGTGTGTTTGACCGGATGGTGTATGACAGCTATGAGCCGTTGACGACGCTGGCGGCGGTGGCGGCGGTGACGGAGCGGATTCGGCTGGCAACGATGATTGTGATTAGCCCGCTACGAAATACGGCCGTTCTTGCCAAAACAGCGTTGACGATTGATGGGTTGTCCAACGGCCGTTTTACCCTGGGGATTGCCATTGGGGCGCGGCGGGATGATTATGAGATAACGGCCGTTCCCTACCACCAGCGCGGCCGCATCATCACCCAGCAGTTGGCCGATTTACGTACCCATTGGGAAAACGAAGCCATTGGCCCTCGCACCGGCCAACCCGATGGCCCTGAACTGCTCGTTGGCGGCAACAGCGATGTCACCTTTAGCCGCGTGGCTCGCTATACCGATGGCTACATGCACGGTGGCGGCCCCCCACGTCTCTTTGCTGGCATGGCCGACAAAGCCGTTTCTGCCTGGCAAGCGGCCGGCCGACCCGGCAAACCCAAGCTGTGGGGCATGGGTTACTTTACCCTGGGCGACCCCGCTCTGGCCGAAGCCGGAGCCGACTATTTGCGCGATTATTACGCCTTCACCGGCCCCTTTGCCGAACGCATTGCCCAGGGGTTGCTCACCACCCCCCAGGCCGTTCACCAATTCATTCGCAGCTACGCCGAAGCTGGCTGTAACGAACTGATGCTTTTTCCCACCACCCCTAGCCTGGATCAACTGCACCGGCTGGCGGATGTTATTGGTTGATTGGAGATTCGAGATTGGAGATTGTGAACTTTCATCAATCTCCAATCTCCAATCTCCAATTCCCACTTTCCCAATCCTATGAAAATCTTAACCATTGGCGGCGGGCCGGGTGGGTTATATGCCAGTCTGCTGCTCAAAAAAGCCAATCCTTCCCTTGATATTCAGGTCATTGAGCGCAACCCGGCAGGGGCAACCTATGGTTGGGGCGTTGTTTTTTCTGACCGCACGTTGAACGTTTATCGTGAGGCCGATAGCAAAACATACCAGCAAATTACCGACAGCTTTGTCATTTGGACCGCCATTGACACCTATTACCGTGACGCGGTGGTGCGCTGCGAAGGTCACAGCTTTGCCGGGATGTATCGGCGCAAGCTGCTGCAACTGCTGCAAGAACGGTGCCGCGAGCTAGGCGTAGGGCTGACCTTTGATACCGAGTTTGACGATTTTTCCGTTTTCCCCGATTACGATTTGGTCATTGCGGCCGATGGGGTGAACAGCAAAATTCGCAACGCTTTTGTGGATAAATTCCAGCCCACGATTACACGCGGGGCGGCCAAATACATCTGGTTTGGCACCGACATGGTGCTGGATGCGTTTACCTTTTACTTCCGCGAAAACGAGCATGGGCTGTTCCAGGCGCACGCCTACCCGTTTGACGGCACGCGCAGCACCTTTATTGTGGAGTGCGAGGAGGATGTGTGGCGGCGGGCGGGGCTGGACACGGCCGACGAGGCGACCAGCGTGGCCTACTGTGAAGCCCTGTTTGCTCAGGATTTGCGCGGGCGCAAGCTGCTGTCGAACAAGTCGCAGTGGCTCAACTTTAATGAGGTGCGGTGCAAGACGTGGCGGCACAAAAACATCATTTTGCTGGGGGATGCGGCGCACACGGCGCACTTCTCCATTGGCTCTGGCACTAAGTTGGCGATGGATGGGGCGGTGGTGCTGGCAAATTCGTTTATTGCCAACGATGATTTGGAGACGGCGCTGCGGCTGTATGAGATGGAGCGCCGGCCGCGAGTGGAGTCGCTACAGGCGGCGGCGTTGGAAAGCCAAACCTACTTTGAAAATATGTGCCGCTATACCCATTTGGCGCCGCTGCCGTTTACCAGCAATTTGCTGACGCGCAGTGGGCGGATTACATATGACAATTTGCGGGTGCGCGACCCGTATTACATTGACAAGGTAGATCGGGGGTTCGCAGGTTCGGCTTCGGCAGGCTCGGCCACCGTTTCTCTCGCACCGCCCCCCCTCTTTAACGCCTACCCGCTGCGCGGGATGACGCTGCCCAATCGGGTGGCGGTGCAGCTAACGTTGATCGGGGCGGCCAATGACGGGGTGTTAACCCCGGCGGCGATTGCGGCACTGGTGGATCAGGCGAAAGGTGGGGTGGGGCTGGTGGTGACGAGAGAAACGGCCGTTTCTCCCACCGCCCGCATTTCCCCCGACGGCCCCGGCCTATACAGCGACGAATCCCAAGCCGCCTGGGCGCAACTGGCCGATGCTTTACACAGCCAAACAAACGCCAAGCTGTGTGTGCAGCTTAACCACGCTGGACGGCGTGGGGCGACTCGCCCCCGCCAGCGGGGGCTGGATATTCCCCTGCGGCGCGGGGCGTGGCCGCTGGTGGCACCGTCGCCGCTGCCGTATACGCCAACAAGCCAGCGGCCGGAGATGCTGGATGAGGTGGGGATGGGGGAAATAACGGCCGTTTTCGCCCAAGCCGCCAAACGCGCCGCCGCCGCCGGGGTAGATATGCTCTTGCTAAATATGGGGCATGGCTACCTGCTCGGCAGCTTTTTGTCCCCCCTTAGCAACCAGCGCCGCGATGAATACGGTGGGTCGCTGGAGAACCGAATGCGCTTTCCGCTGGCGGTGCTGACGGCAGTGCAGGAGGCGTGGCCGGAAGACAAACCCCTGGCCGTTGCCCTCAACATCACCGATTGGGCTAAAGGTGGGGTTGAAGAGAGCGAAGGGATCGCCATAGCGCGGGTGTTGAAAGAACATGGGGTAGATTTGCTGCTGCCGCTGGCGGGACAAACAACGGTGGATGACCAGCCCACCTATGGCGCGGGTTTCCTCACCGCGCTCAGCGAGTTGGTGCATCACGAAGTAGGTTTGCCGACCATGGTGGGCGGCTATTTGCGGACAACGGGGGAGGTGAATGGAATTTTGGCGGCCGGCCGGGCGGATTTGTGTATCATGACCTGAGGTGGGGTGTGGGGAGTAGGGTGTACACTCCACACCCTACTCCCTACTCCCCACAAGTTAAACAACCGCTGACCCAAACGTCCCCAACTTCTCCCGCAAAGCCACAATCTCAGTCAAGCTCTTCTCATCCTGAAACAGTTCGTGGTGGTGTTTGCGATAGGCAAGCTCACTGCACGTTTGCTGAAAGCCAACGGCCTGGCGATAGGCGCGAAAGCCATTTTGCCGCCATTGTGCCCAGTTAAACGCTGCCCGTTTGCGTCCTGAGCTAACGCGCCGGAATTGGTCGTCGGTTAGCGTGCCCTGCGCCACTTCTTCGGCCAAATATTGCCGCAGCCAGCTTCGCTCCTGCACCAGTGACCAAACGATGATGCCCAGCATGAGCAGCACGCCACCCCAATCAAAGATAAGTGCTAGGAAGCACAGAGCTTCGTCAAAAGAGACAGAGGCGTTGTGGGCAAAGTGCAAAAACATGGCGAGACACCAGCCAGCGATGGGGGCAAAAAAGCGGGTAAGGTTGTTCTTGCTCATGAGAGCAACCGCAATGCCTAACCCCGACATGCTGGTAAACAAGGAGTGATTGAGGCCAAAAACGATAGCGCGAAAAAAG
>JAGQGA010000493.1 GCA_020432595.1 Anaerolineales bacterium
AAGGAATCCCCAAATGAACACGCATGATATTGTATTGCAACACCTCGCCGAGGTTGTGACGGAGTTTTCGCCCTTACCTTTTCCAAACGATGTAACTGATGAGACGAGACTGGATGAGTTTTGGTTGGATTCTATTGCCTTTGTCACCTTACTGAGCAGTCTGGAAGAAGCGTTGGGTTTTATTCCACAAGCCGTCATACGCGGCGAATTTCAACCCCAAACAGTTGGAGACCTCGTTGGTCTGTATACCGCACAACAAGAGACTGATTAATGAAGGAACATGCACCGAATGGAACGAGCGCATTGGCAACCGCCTTGCGCTTGTTTCAAAATCGAAAGCACCTGCCGCCTATTGAGCGCGTAGACAACGCTGGTCCCCAGAGATTGTCCTATGCTCAGGAACTGCTGTGGCTCTTTCAGCAGGTTCATCCTGAGAGTCGTACCTACAATCTCGTTCATGCCTTCCGACTGATCGGTGCGTTAAACGTTGCGGCGTTGGAACAAACGCTGAATGAGATTGTGCGTCGCCACGCCATTCTGCGGACAACCTACCAGTTGGATGACGAGTATCCTGTGCAGCGTGTGAGGGCGTTCGAGTATCGGCCGTTTCCCATAACTGACCTACGCGCCCACACCAAATCAGAACAACCTATAAAAGTAGAAGCATACGTTCAAGCACAGCAACAGCAACTTTTTGATCTAAGCCAGCACCCCCCCTTCAGATTTAGTTTGCTCCAATTGCAGGACGACGAATTTGTGCTGGTTTTCTGCCTACACCACATCCTCTATGAAGTGTCGTCCGAGCGCGTGCTTTTCCATGAGCTGGGGATTTTGTACAAGGCGTTTGAGGCGGGGGAACCGTCGCCCTTGCCCAATTTGCCGATTCAGTATACCGATTACGCCGCCTGGCAGCGTCAAATTCTGACAGAAGAGACCCTAGCGGAGAAGATTGACTTTCATCGGCAGCTCTTAGGCGATGAACTGCCTGCCCTCAACCTCCCGACCGACTCCCCGCGCTCAAATGAGCGTGACTTTATCTGCAATACGCTGACCGTGGCTATGGACCCTGAATTGCACCAAATGCTGCGCCGTTTTAGCCAGTCAACAGGGGCATCGCTCTTCAACATTCTGCTGACGACCCTCTACATGTTGCTCTATCGCTATACGGGGCAGACAAAGATTGTGGTTGGCACGCCTGTAAACGGCCGTAATCATGCTCACCTAAACAAGCTGTTGGGTATCTTCGTCAACGAAGTTGCGCTGCCAGGCGACCTGAGTGACAACCCAACCTTTGAACAGCTTTTAGCGCGTGTGCAGCAGACGACAGGGGCGGCGTATCAGCATCCCGATTTACCCTTTCACAAGCTGTTTCCACACCTTTCGGGTGGGCATGGGCGCACTTATTTCCCCGTGACGTTCAACATGCCAGCCGGCCGTAACGAGATGCAGCTACACGGTTTGACCGTAGAACGTTTGCCGCTCCATCGCGTACATTCACAGGCTGACCTGTTTTTCACGGTGCTTCCCAATCGCGGTGAGCTATCCCTGCACGTCACGTATCAGGCTGACCTTTTCAATGAAGCGCAGATTGCTCGACTAGCGGATCATTATCAGACTTTGTTGGCCGCCATTGTAAATCCGGCTGTAGACGTGGCTCTGCCCGTTAGCCAGCTTCCCATGCTTACTGAGGCTGAATACCACCAGATTGTGCATGAGTGGAATGATACGGCCGTAAATTTTGGCGAGCCACAGGCAATTCATACATTGTTTGCGGCGCAGGCGGCAAGAACGCCCGATGCGGTGGCGGTTGTGTTTGGGGATCAGCAACTCACCTATGCTGAACTCAACGCCCGTGCCAACCAGTTAGCCCACCGCCTGATTGAGCTGGGTGTGCAAGCAAACACCCTCGTGGCGATCTCCATGGAACCCGCCCTTGAGATGATCGTCAGTTTGCTCGCCATTCTCAAGGCAGGTGGGGCGTATGTGCCGATTGACCCCACCTACCCTCCTGAGCGTATTCACTATATGCTGCTGGATAGTGCCACGCCGATTTTGCTCACCCAATCGCATCTACCAAACGTGCAGGAGATGGGTGCGGGCAACGTCCAACGCATTGCCGTTGATACGGCCTGGGGGCAACTGGCGAATTTACCGACCCACAACCCACAGCCCCGTGCGTCACTAGACGACCTGATTTATGTGATTTATACCTCTGGCTCCACGGGTCGTCCCAAAGGTGCGGGGGTGTACCATCGTGGCTTCGGCAACCTGCTCAACTGGTTTATCACAGCGTTTAAGCTCGATAGCGACGATAGCGTCCTGCTCATCTCCTCGCCCAGCTTTGATTTAACGCAAAAGAATCTCTTTGCGCCGCTGCTAGTGGGTGGACAACTGCACTTGATCAATGGGTATGACCCGAAAGGCATGGTCGAACTCATCGGCCGCCATCATATTAGCTGGATTAACTGCACCCCCAGCGCGTTTTATCCGCTGATTGAGCAGGCGGATGGCGCGTCATGGCAACAGCTTCGCTCTTTGCGGTATGTCTTCTTGGGCGGGGAACCGATTACGTTTACCCGGCTGCAACATTGGCTGAATGATGAAAACATTCACACGCAAGTCGTCAATACCTACGGCCCCACGGAATGTACCGATATTTGCGCGGCCTACACAGTTCCCCAAGGCTTTACCACAGGGACAATTCCTATTGGTCGTCCTATTCACAATGTTCAACTCTATATTTTAGATGCCAACCGACAGCCTACGCCCGTCAAAATTGCCGGTGAACTCTGTATCGGCGGGGCTGGATTGGGGATAGGGTATCTCAACCGTCCTGAGCTGACCGCCGAACGCTTTATCGAGCATCCCGAATTCGGCCGTTTATATAAAACAGGTGATCTGTGCTACTGGCTGGATGATGGCAACATCGCCTACATCGGCCGCACCGACTTCCAAGTCAAAATACGTGGCTTCCGCATCGAGCTAGGCGAAATCGAGAGTGCGCTGTTGGCTCAGGAGGGTGTGCAGGAAACGGCCGTTATTGTCCGCGAAGATCAGCCAGATGATCAACGCCTCGTTGCCTATTTGGTTGGCAAAGCTGAAAACGACACCCTGCGTCACCAGTTGGCCCAGCGTTTACCAGCGTACATGGTTCCCACAGCCTTTGTGAAGCTCAGCGCGTTGCCCCTTACGCCAAACGGTAAACTCGACCGCCGCGCCCTGCCCGCACCCAATTATGAAACCGACCAAGCAACGTTTGTGGCCCCACGTAATGCGTTTGAACGACAGCTTGCGGCCCTCTGGGGCGATGTGCTGAATGTCAAACAAGTGGGCATCAACGACAACTTTTTTGCGCTAGGGGGACATTCCTTGCTGGCGGCGCGGATGATCAACGTCTTGCAAAAACAGTTAGGGGAGATCATTCATATAACGGCCGTATTTGATGCCCCCACCATTGCCCAATTGATTGACTACCTCCACCGTCACTATCCCCAGACCGTGGAGCGATTGGGAGAAAGCAGCCAACAAACAGAATCGGAAGCCAAATCCGACGAAGTTGTCGCCGCAGCTATTGATGAAGCCGCTTTGGCTAAGGCGCGTGCCGCACTTTCTATCTTTTCTTCTTCAACAAAGCCCGTGCTATCCCAAAGCAAAAATAAGCCAGCGGCTTTCGTTTTTTCGTCAATGCGTACTGGTTCGACCTTGCTGCGCGTGATTTTGGCTGGTCATCCGCTGTTGTTTGCGCCGCCAGAGCTAGGGTTATTGGGTTTCCCAACCTTGGCGGAGCGGCGTGCGTCTAAGGCGGATGCGAATCAGAGCATGTTGGATGGTCCCGTCTATGCGTTGCAAGAAATCGCCAATCTTGATTTTGCTGCGGCACAAATGCTCATGCAGCAATTTGAAGAACGCCAATTGACCATCCCCCAGTTTTATCACGAGTTGCAAACGCGGCTGGGGGAACGGCGGTTAGTTGATAAGACCCCGACCTACACGTTCAATCTGGCAACGCTACGCAACGCCGAGCGAACGTTTACCGACAATCGCTACATTTTCTTGGTGCGTCATCCCTACGGCATGATTCACTCATTTGAGGAAGCTCGCCTAGATTTGGCCTGGCCTCAGGAAGTTCGCCAACAGCTAAATTACACGCGGCGACAGTTGGCTGAGCTGATTTGGCTCTTGAGCTACCGCAATATTCAGGCGTTCGCCGCTGAGATTCCTGCCGCTCGTCAACATTGGGTGCGCTATGAAGACCTTGTCCAGCAACCGCAAGCGACGGTTAAAGCGATTTGCGACTTTTTGCAGATTGATTTTCGGCCGAAAATGCTCCAGCCCTACGCCGACCAAAAACAGCG
>JAGQGA010000494.1 GCA_020432595.1 Anaerolineales bacterium
TATCGCCCCACGCCGGAAATTTATGCTGGCTACCAGGGTGGCGGCTTTTTTGCTGGCGGGTTGGGGAATCCAGAGGGGTATGTACCGCAAACGCCGGTGCTGTACCAACTGCCGCCAGCCGAACAGCGGACCAGCGGGCAATTTTACGCCGACGGCATTTGGCACGCCTGGCCAGAGGCACTGGCTTATGCCGGGCAGAGCGGTGGGCGGCTGCTGCTGCCCTATAGCGCGGTGGGGGTAAATGCGGTACTTGGCCCTACTGCTGACCCAGTTGAGCAGCAGCTTGACCTGCGCCCAACCATAGCAGACCCGATTGTGGAAGTGCGGCAAAACAGCCGTTATCTGAGCAGCCTCATTGCTGGTGATGACATCGAATTTGACAACAACGACGTTAGCTTTGTCCGCGTTACCCACCCGCGCCTCTACCAATTGGTGCAAAATGTGGGCTACCAAAGCCACGAATTGGAGATGATCTTCCGCGCCAAAGGGCTGGCAAAAAAATACACCTTCACCTTCACTACCTGTCTGGCTCCACGCCACAGCGATGTTGATACGATAACAATGTCATAAAACGGTGGGGAAATAAAAAAACATGGCACTGCAAGCGGGGATGAGGGATCACGCAACCCATTGCCCCTGGGGGCGCAGTACCATGCTTTTACCTTTTTAAGTTTATGGCAGCACCTTACAAGGCACCTTACGCCATTACCGAAAAAGACCAAACAATTTCTTAATAATGGTTGTAAGCAGGGGCAGCTATTTTATAGCTACTCCTTCCTCTTCAAGTGGCGTCGCACTAACTGAGGGCAACGGGGGATTATCAGCCTCTTGTTTCTCCTCTTGATGCGACTGTAGACCCTCAGGCGGCGCCACCCTCTCTTTTTCTTCCTCCGGCTACTGCTTGAGCTGATCCACCAAGCTAATCAACGTTGTTACCGCATGGCGAATGCCGTTTGGGTCGCCCTGAAACAGGCGGGGCCATTTATGCCCGGCTTCCATCCATTCGCGCTCTACAACACGCAAGCTGGAGCAAAATTCTAACTGGGCGGCGGGGACATTTAGCTCTTGTGACACAAAACGGGTGACGGTGTGGTTTTTTACCCCACCGGTGAAGCGGCTATGGTTGAGCACAAAGTGGTCAGCTTGAAGCTGGGGAAACAAGGTGGCTTGATCCTGAGTGGTTTGCTTAAAACGGCCGTTTTCCAGCACGCGAACAATGCAAGATTCATGCCGAGGACAACTACGGCCGTTTATTGTTCCCACCGCCAAGCCAATCTTGTGCCGGTTTGACATGCCGTGAATATCCAGCACAAACGCAATCTGGTGCTCCCGAATAATTTGGCGCAACTGCTCCTTGTAAGGAGTTTGGCGATCCCAATTAGGGTCAGTGTCAGACTGATACCGGGTATAGATGACATGGCTACCCGTTTCCGCCGCTACCAAACGCACAAAAGCCGCTGTGTATTCATCCTCAACCTTTAAACGGCCGTTGCGCCGATGCGCCGCCCCATGCGGAGCCGAAAGCAACACCGGTATCGTCCCCGGCTGATAAGTAAACGGCATCGTCCCGGCAGGAGGTGGTGAATCGTAAACAACGGCCGATTCCAACAGTCGAAGACGCTGCAGTAATTGGTTTGTATCCACAACTGGTGATGTGAACACGTGGCAGGGCGTGTTCACAAGTGGCAACTATGCTTGTAGCTGGCCGGAAGCAACCCACTCTTCAATACGGGCGTATTCCGTCTCCATTCTGGCTAAAACGGGTGCTGCGTCGCTTAAATCGCTGGCTTTTCCCATCGCTTCCAACTCATAGCTTAAGGCCGAAAAAGGAATAGCCGACACGCTAGCACTACTACCCCACAAGCTGTGGGCTAACTGACGCAACCGTTCGGCATTGTTTTCAGAAACGGCCGTTTGTATCTGCTCAATCAACAGCGGCGTTTCCTCCAAAAAGATTGTCAACAAATTTGCCAACAGCTCCGTCGTATTCGGCCCCATAATTTTTTCAAAATTTATAACGTTGATCGGTACTTCTTGACCCATATCTGTTTTAAGACCACCCTCCCGACCCAAGTCAGATAAAGGCGCAATTGGCGGTGTATCATCCAGCACCGCCACCAACTCATCAATATTTACCGGCTTGCTAATATAATCATCCATCCCGGCATCCAAATAACGCTGGCGATCATCCGATAAAGCATTTGCCGTCATGGCAACCACACGAGGTCTTTTTTCAATCAGATCATCTTTTTTGATGATTTGTGTCGCCGCCACTCCATCCATTTCCGGCATCTGCACATCCATAAAGACCACATCATACATCTGACGACGCACCGCCTCCACCGCTTCCAACCCATTTGCCACCAAATCAGCGCGATAGCCTAAACGCCGCAGCATATGGGTTGCCACCTTCTGGTTAATCGGATTATCTTCTGCTATTAAAATACGCAGCGGGTGGCGCTGTCCCATTTGGGCATCAATTTGGGCACGCTTGTTGGCCGTTGTAACGGGAAGCGCATAAGCCTGGTTAACCTGAATGGTAAAATGAAAGGTCGAACCTTGCCCCAGCCGGCTTTCTGCCCAAATCTTGCCTCCCATCAACGCCACCAGACGGTCACAAATAGCCAAACCTAGCCCCGTACCCCCGTATTTGCGAGTCGTCGAAGCATCTACCTGGGAGAACGGCTGAAACAAATGAGGAATTCGATCCACAGGGATGCCAATGCCTGTATCTTTAACCCGGAAGTGGAGTTCATACCGGCTATCATCAAGCCGCTCGCCTGTGACCCAGGCAAATATCTGCCCATGCTCGGTAAATTTGATGGCGTTGCTGAGCAAATTCACCAATACTTGCAGCACGCGGGTCACATCCCCTTCGATGAGCGATGGCACATCTGTGGCAATATCAAACGCAACTTTGAGCCGCTTTTCGCGGGCATCCTGTGCCACTAGGCTAATAGACTCTTCCAAGCAGCGCTCCAGCGAAAACGGCTGCTTTTCCAGCTCCAATTTGCCCGCCTCAATTTTGGAAAAGTCCAGGATGTCGTTGATGATCACCAACAGCGCGTTGCCACTACGCCGCGCCGTCTCTGCATAATCTCGCTGCTCCTCGGTTAATTCGGTGTCCAGCAGCAGGCCAGTTAACCCAATAACGGCGTTGAGTGGGGTGCGAATTTCATGGCTCATGCTTGCCATAAAGTCAGCTTTGGCCTGGGCAGCTTGTTCGGCCATCTCTTTGGCTCGCTCTAGCTCTTTCTGGGTTTTGATTTGTTCGGTCAGATCGGTGATGACGGCGATGGTACCGGCCACTTGCCCATCCTGCATACGTGGCGTTTCTGTGATCAGTGCCTGCAATGGTTCCCCAGACGGCCGTTTTAAGGCCACTTCATAGGTGTTTGTTTCACCACGTCGGCTCTTGCCACGCACCTGCCGCAACAAGGCATGATAATTGCTGTGGGTGATGTCCATGACAGTCTTGCCAATGAGATCCGCAGATTCAACCCCCAACATTCGGGCGCAGGCAGCGTTCACAAATTCAAAGCAGCCGTCTGTATTGATGACCACCAAGCCCTGTCCCATGGTTGTCATGACCTGCATGGCAAAGTCGCGTTGGTCTTGCAGTTGGGCGGTGCGTTCAGCTACCCGTTCTTCCAGCTTGTCACGCTCGGCTTTCAGGGCGGTATAGAGTTCAGCGTTACGCAGGGCTTGGGCGACGGTGACAGCAAAGCGGCGTGCGAGAATGGTGTGTTTTTGCTGGAAATAACCACGCCGGGAGTGGGTGCAAAGGAGCATGGCGTTTTTGTCGCCAATTTGCAAAGAGACGTGGAGGGCGGAAACGGCCGTTTGGCGCAACGCTTCCGATTGTATTTGCCATTCCGGAATTTGTGCCGTATCCGATGCTGCTTCTGTTTGACCAGATAAGATAAAGTGAAAATAATCTTGTGGTTCCCAGACGGTGCGTTTTAACAGGGGGATGGTAGCAACAACGGGGCGTAAACGGCCGTTTTCATCCACCATCAACGCACACGCTTGCTCAAACCGAAGCACCGGCTGCAAAACTTCAATTATTCCTTCCCACAACTGCTCCAAATCAAGCGTTTCTGGCAGGTCCCGCAGCCCCTTCAACAAACGGTCGCTCTCTTCTAACGTCAAGTTGGCCGTTGCCTCAGTACGCACTAGTTCGCGGTAAAGGGCACGGGTCAGTGCGGTCGAGCGCTCTTCAGCGGCCTGATAACGTTCAGCAGCACGCTTCTCACGCTCCTCCGCCAACAGCAATTGGTCTCTTAACTCTGCAATTTGCTGTTCAAGCACTTCACTAGACTTCATCCTGTCGCTTTGTTCTCCTCGAATTATA
>JAGQGA010000495.1 GCA_020432595.1 Anaerolineales bacterium
CCCAATCACCCGACTGGCGCACCATTGTGGCCGTTGGGGATGATGTTTACACGGCTGTGTTAGCGGGAGAAGAGGAAGCGGGAACGGCCGTTTGTGAATTTATGACCGCCATTCAGCTAAAACCTGCAGCCTGTGAATAGCCATGACTGATGATCCCCTGCAAAGCCTGCTTGCCCAGCTAGAAACCATTCGTATCTTGCTGGCTCGCCCTGTTGTCCAACGGCAGTTGCTCGCCATCGCTCTTATCATCATCGTCGCTTGGCTGTTGCTGGAGCTACGCCGTCGTGCCACGGACAGCAACTCAGCTTCCCCCGGCTGGTGGCAAAGCATCTCGCTGCTCTATCTGCCCCTGCTCTACATTTTGTTTATCTTTCTGGCAACGGCCGTTTTCACCCTGCTTAACTGGCCGGCCGGGCTGCTCAACGATTCCCTCACCTTTTTCTATATCCTGCTGATCTATCGTGTCATTCTCTTTGGTCTGACTGTGTGGGTTGGCAAAGCAACCATCACCCCCTATCAACAGCGTCTATTTGTGCCGCTGCTTCTGTGGTTTGTGCTGCAAAATCTGCTCAACCGCTTTATTGACCTGAACACGCTGGCACAGCTTGAGATGCTCACGTTGTTTAATGTGCCTGTGACGCTGGGTGGCTTATTAACGGCCGTTGCTCTGTTCTACATCTTTATCGCCCTGGCCTGGGCTGCCCAAAGCGGCCTCCAGCACAGTCTAGCTCGCCGCACCGGTGCCGACCCCGGCGTGGTTCATGCCATCGTCACCACCGGCCGCTATACGCTCATTGCCACCGGCTTTCTCCTCATGCTCAACGCCCTGGGGCTAGACCTCTCCAGCTTTGCCCTCATTGGTGGGGGACTGTCGGTAGGCATTGGCTTTGGCTTGCAGCAAATTGTTGCCAACTTCATCAGCGGTATTTTGTTGCTCTTTGAACAGTCGCTCCGCCCCGGCGATGTGATTGAAATTAACGACCAGCTTGGCACGGTGGAAAAGCTGAATGTTCGTGCCACCGTGGTTCGCACCAACGACAACATTGAGATGATCATTCCCAATGAGCAGTTTTTGACAAATTCTGTCACCACCTATACCAAAACCAGTCGGCTGGTGCGTATTTCCATCAATTTGGGGGTTGGCTACGACAGTGACCCGCATTTGGTACGGCAGATTTTGCTGGAAACGGCCGTTCGTCACGAACTCGTTGAGGAAAACCCGGCTCCCGCTGTCTTCTTCACTGCCTTTGGCGACTCCAGCCTCAACTTTCGCTTGGCCGTCTGGACACGCCAGCCCCGGCAAATTCCCCGCATTCGTAGCGATCTCTTCTTCCTGATCTGGGATACCTTCCAGCAACACGAAATCACCATCCCCTTCCCGCAGCACGACCTCAACCTGGGGCGCGGTTGGGAGCCATTTTTGCCGCCGTCGCAAGAATAGGCGTTCATTTTTTCCATTCTAAGGCAGATATACAACATTTGTACTAGACAAATTAGACAGATTACCGATGCCGCGCCCCTGCCCTTCGTTAAAATAACCGGGATCGAGAAACCATACAAATACGCCAGATGATCGCATTGCCCCTCACTGACGGATGAAGGAAGTTTTGATAATGTTATCTTACCCTAAATTAAAGCGGTTCCTCATTGGTGAACCGTTTCCAACACGAGCCGATATTCATGAACGATTGGACAAAGTACGAGCCTTAGCTATTTTTGCTTCTGACCCCATCAGCAGTAATGCGTATGCAACCGAGGCGATCATGAGCGTTTTGGTGCTGATAGGTACCCAGGCTCTGCGGCTAACGCTGCCCATCGCCCTGGGCATCATGACGCTGGTGCTGTTGGTGGTACTCAGCTACATTCAAACCATTTTGCATTATCCCGATGGCGGTGGTGCCTATACCGTGACTAAGGACAACCTGGGGATTAGCCCGGCCTTGTTTGCGGCGGCTGCGCTGCTGATTGATTATATTTTGACGGTGTCGGTGTCGGTGTCGGCTGGGATTCGCGCTATTACTTCAGCGGTTCCTGGGCTGCTGCCATACACAGTAGCACTGGCAATCTTAGCCATTGTGCTGCTGACCTGGGTCAATTTGCGCGGGGTGCGTGAAAGTGGCTCCATTTTCGCCTTACCAACCTATGCGTTTGTTGGCGGTGTGTTGGTAACAATTGGCTGGGGGATGCTGCGCTGGTTGGGTATTGCGGGTGAGCCATTGGTGGAAGTACAAACGGCCGTTTCCACCACCGAAGCCATCCAACCCGTCACCCAATTCCTTTTTATCTGGCTGGTGCTGCGGGCTTTTGCGGCCGGCTGCACCGCTCTTACCGGTATTGAGGCCATCAGCAACGGGGTGCAGGCTTTCCAGCCCCCCGAATCCAAAAACGCGGCCAAAACAATGGTTGCCATGGGGCTTATCGCCATGTCGCTCTTCCTCGGCATCACCTTTTTGACCACCCGTTTGCACCTGGTTCCCGTTGGGGAAGGCGAAAGCATCCTATCGCAAATGACCCGCGCCATTACTGGCGGCGGCTTTTTGTATTATTGGGTGCAGTTCTTTACCATGATGATTTTGGTGTTGGCCGCTAACACCGGCTACCAGGACTTTCCACGTCTCTCCTCATTTTTGGCGCGTGATGGCTTTATGCCGCGCTGGATGCAAAACCGGGGCGACCGCTTGGTCTACAACGCCGGGATTGTGGTGCTGGCTGTTATTTCTTCCCTCCTTGTTCTCATCTTCAAGGCCGATGAAATTAGTATGCTGCCGCTTTATGCGTTGGGTGTCATGCTCAGCTTTACCCTTTCGCAAACGTCTATGGCACGGCTTATGGGGCGCATTGCTCATTTGAAGCCGGGCGAAACGATGGAAACACAAGTGACCACCATTCATTACGAAACAGGAGTTTGGTGGAAACGGCTGCTCAACGGTCTTGGTGCCATTGTCACCGGTATTGTGCTAATCGTTCTAGTTGTCACCAAATTTACCGAAGGTGCCTGGGTCGTCGTCGTCGCCATCCCCTTGCTGGTGCTGATGTTCCGCTCCATCAATAACCATTACGCCGCCGTTGCCCAAACGCTCAGTACCCGTGACTTTGCGGCCGATCAGATGCTAGAGATTGCCGATGTTGCCATCGTTCCCATTGGCGATATGCACCGGGGCACGTTGCGTGCTTTGGGATATGCCCAGCGGCTTTCACCCAATGTTCGTGCGGTTTGCATTTGCACCAGTGAAGAGATGCGTGAAGCGGTGCAGCGTCGCTGGAATCGCTTTTTGGAAATCCACCAAAATATTGAGCTGGTTCTAATTGATTATGAGTACCGCGATATTTTGACACCACTAGTTGAATATATTCAGCGGGTGAGTGACCAGGAGTATCCCGGTTTGTTGACTTCTGTGGTAATTCCTGAGTTTGTGCCAGATACGCTGCCCGCCCAGATTTTACATAATCAAACGGCCGTTGTGCTGCGCCAACGCCTGCGCCGTTCGGGCAACATTGTGCTTATTGACGTTCCCTTTCAGGTGCATGGCTAAAAAAGGGGACAAACGGCCGTTAAATACGGCCGTTTGTCCCCTTTTCAGGTCATGATCGATTTTCCAAAGTTTGATATAGTGGTGAATTGAATGCAAAATCAGCAAGGAGTAATCGAAATTTCTGACTAAACACATTCATGTTCTCAAAACAACTAGCCAGCAAACTGATAAATCCACAAGCCGCTCGCAAATTTGGCACCTTTGACGGCGTTTTTCTACCAACCCTCCTCACCATTCTAGGTGCCGTTATGTACCTCCGCACCGGCTGGGTAGTGGGAAATGCGGGGCTGATTGGCGCATTGCTTATCATCACCCTGGCAAACCTGATCACTTTTTGCACCGGCCTCTCCATTTCATCCGTCGCCACCAACATTCGCGTTGGGGCTGGCGGCTCCTTTTCCATCATCTCCCAATCGCTCGGCCTTGAAGTCGGCGGCAGCGTTAACTTGCCTTACTATCTGGCTCAGGCCATCTCAGTCGCCTTCTACATTTTTGCCTTTACCGAAGGCTGGCTCTCTATCTTCCCCACCCACCCATCTATCCTTGTCCTTTTCCTGGCCTATGCTGCCTGCTTTGGCATTGCCTTCATCAGCGTGGGCCTGGCCGCCCGCATCCGCTACCCAATCCTGTTCATCATTGCTTTTTCACTCTTCGCAATCTTTCTCGGCAGTTCTCCCAGCTATGGCAACCCCGGTGCCGTTTATACACCGGAAATATGGGGCAAATTTCCGGCGGGCAACTTTTGGGTTGTTTTTGCCGTCTTCTTCCCAGCCGTCACCGGCGTTTTGGCCGGGGTGAATCTTTCCGGCACGCTGGAA
>JAGQGA010000496.1 GCA_020432595.1 Anaerolineales bacterium
TACCTGCGGGACATTACAACAATTACCCCACCGCACCGAATTAGAACTCATAAATTCTTGGTAATCGTTCACAAAGAACTTTGCAGAGATTGGAGATTGGAGATTGATGAGCCTTCATAATCTCCAATCTCCAATCTCCAAATCTCTAGCTTATGTCTTCATTTGCCCACTTGCACTGCCACAGCGAATACTCCCTCCTCGACGGCCTTAGCCGCATCAACGAGCTTGTCCAACGCGCTTTGGAGCTAAACCAACCGGCCATTGCCCTCACCGACCATGGAGCCATGTATGGTACCATGCCTTTTTATCGGGCTTGCACGTCGGCCGGCATCAAACCCATCATCGGCATCGAAACCTACCTCGCCGCCCGCACTATGTATGACAAAGATGAAAAAAAAAAAAAAAACCGCTTCCACATGCTGCTGCTGGCCGAGAACGACGCCGGCTATCGCAACTTGCTGGAAATCGCCTCCACCGCCCAACTTGAAGGTTACTACTACAAACCCCGCATTGACCGCTCCTTCATGTCCCGCTTTAGTGATGGCCTCATCGCCACCACCGGCTGCATGGCTGGCGAAATCCCGCAGGCCATCAGCCTCGGCCGCATGGACCTAGCCCACCAGCTCATGGGCGAGTACCTCGACATCTTTGGCAAAGACCGCCTCTTTGTCGAACTCCAAGAACACAGCATCCCCGAACTCAGCGACATCAACAAAAAGCTCATCGAAATGGCCCCCCGCTATGGCCTACAGCACAACTTCCTCGCCACCAACGACGTTCACTACACCCGCGCCGAAGATGCCGACCCTCACCAAGTCCTGCTCTGCATCCAAACCAGCTCCACCCTCAGCCAGCCCAAAATGACCTTCTCGGATCGGGAATATTACCTCAAATCCTACGACGAGATGCTGCGCCTCTTCAAAGGCTACCCGCAGGAAATCGTTCTAAACTCGCTGCAAAACAGCCTCCGCATTGCCGACATGTGCAACGTCACCCTCGACTTTGAAGGATACCACCTCCCCATTTTTGACGTTCCCGAAGGCTACACCCCGCCAACCTACCTGCACCATTTGTGCGAACAAGGGCTGGTCTGGCGATATGGCGAAAACCGCGCCCAAAACGACGTGGCTTTACGGCAGCGGCTTGACCACGAACTCGGCATCATCAGCCGCATGGGGTTTGAAACCTACTTCCTCATCGTGTGGGATTTGTGCGAATGGGCAGTCCGCAGCGACAGTTGGTGGGAAACCTACCAAGACCCATACCCGTATGACAGCTACGGCGAATGGAAGAAAAACGACATCTGGTTTAACGTGCGCGGCTCTGGGGCTGGCTCGGTGGTGGCCTACACATTGGGCATCACCAGCATTGACCCATTGGTCAATGGGCTAATTTTTGAGCGGTTTCTCAACCCCGGCCGCGTCTCCATGCCCGACATTGACCTCGATTATCCCGACGATGTGCGGCCGCAAATGGTGGCCTATGCCCAGCGCCGCTATGGGCGGGAAAAGGTGGCGCAAATCATCACCTTTGGGACGATGGGGGCGCGGGCGGCCATTCGGGACGTGGGGCGGGCGCTGGATATGCCGCTGCCCGAGGTGGACGCGGTGGCGCGACTGGTGCCTGCCATCCCCGGCAAACCAGTCAAAATTGAAAATGTGCTGGACAACGACCACGAATTTTATTCGTCGGAACTGGAAACGCGCTACAAGGCCGAAGAACAAATTCGCACGCTGCTGGACACGGCACGAAATCTGGAAGGGGTTTCGCGCCACGCCTCCAGCCATGCCGCCGGGGTCATCATTTCCGACAAACCGTTGCAGGCGTATGTGCCGCTCAACAAACCAACCAGCGGCGACGAAGGGCTGGGTGGCGTTGACCGGGTGACGCAGTGGCCGATGGAAGTTGTGGAGTCCATTGGGCTGCTGAAGGTGGACTTCTTGGGGCTGAGTACGCTGACAGTGATGCGCCGAGCGGCGCGGCTGATTGAGGAGCGGCATGGTGTGAGTTATACCATGGACAACATTCCCTATGACGAGGGACATGTAGGGCCAGACCCCAGCAAAGACCCTGGAAAACTATTTGATATGTTGGAGCGGGGGGAAGTTGCTGGGGTCTTCCAAGTTGAGGGGGCGGGGATGAAGCGGCTGATGATGGAGATGCGACCGCGCCGTTTTGACCATATTATTGCGGCGATTTCGCTTTATCGGCCGGGGCCGATGGATAACATTCCTACGTATATTCGCCGGATGCACGGTGAGGAGCCTGTTGAGTATCACCATCCGGCGTTGGAGCCGATTTTTGGCGATACGTATGGGATTTGTGTGGCGGGGGATGCGGTAGTGATGGATGCGAGAAACGGCCGTTGTTATCGCCTAGATGAACTTCAGCACGTTTCTGATTTTGTCATTCAGGGTGTTGACGAACAGTGGCGGCCGGCAATGGGTCGGGTAACTCATTGGATAGATAGTGGTCACAAAGAAGTTTATGAGGTCACGTTGCGGAATGGGGCCGCGATCAAGGTGACGGCCGATCATCGGTTGTTGACAGAAGAAGGCTGGCTGCCCTTGTCTGCGTTGGTCGTTGGGAATTACATTGCCACCCCACCCTATCTACTAGGTAACAACCAGCAGCAAGCAGAACAGATTGATCGGCGCAAACTGCGTGTGTTGGCTTATTTGATCGGTGATGGCAGTTTGGCAAGCATGGCATCAGCTGATTTTGTCTCCAAAGAAGATGCTCTATTAACGGAGTATGTTCGCTGTTTGTCGGTTTTTACTGATGTTCGCCCTTCCTATACAGAGCAGGTTCGTCGTGTTATGCGGGTTGGGGTGGCAAAAAATACGGCCGTTGTTGATGCTCATTACCATACGCCCAATTCACTTCTGGCCTGGCTGCGCGAACTGGGGCTAAA
Organism: Anaerolineales bacterium; assembly: GCA_020432595.1. The sequence goes on from JAGQGA010000496.1 coordinate 2,915, forward strand.
AAATCCGGCGGGAAGTCAACCAGGTGGCGCACGCAGTCATGAAAAATTTGTGCCGCCTTTTGTTTTTGAATTAGGAGAAGAGGATATTGCTTTTTTCCTGGCTTCTCTTTGGGATTGTGACGGTCATTTTGGCAAGAAATTGTGTCATTACAAAACGATCTCTGCTCAATTGGCAAACGATGTGCAAACGCTGCTATTGCGGTTGGGAATTCAATCAACAATTTATCGGAGTAGCTATGAAGCGCGAGGTGAGTGCCGCGAGAGCTACCAAATAACCGTTTACGACACGAAACGTTTGATGGGGATTTTACGACCGTTTATGGCCTCAGCTAAACGTGATGTCATAAGCAATGGGCAACAACATCAAACCATCGCTCGCCTGCCATTTATTCTGGAATTGGATGAAACCACTACCCTGTCACGTCGTGAACTCATGGCGCAATACGGCATTGACCGACAACATTTTATGCCGCGCCACGTTGCCGCAAGGCCAAGAATCTCTGCTCACATTGTGGCTCCAGTTGTGGCCGAGCTTGATTTACCACAAACACAGCAGCGGCTAAATGTTCACTGGGAAGAAATTGTTTCGATTGAATGGGTTGGCATCGAACATGTTTATGATTTAACCGTTGCCGGTTTGCACAGCTTTGTTGCCAATAACATCATTGTCCACAATTGCGTTTATCAAGAACAAATTATCCGCGTAGCTTCTGATTTGGCCGGGTATGAGCCGGGTGAAGCGGACATGATCCGCAAGGCGGTGTCGAAGAAAAAGAAGGATTTGATTGACAAGCACCGCATTCAATTTACGGATGGCGCTATGGCGCGGGGGTTTAGCCAAGAGGTTTGTGACGCGATCTGGGGGGATATTGAGTTTTTTGCGAGGTATGGGTTTAACAAAAGTCATGCGGCTGATTATGCTAAGGTGACGTGCCAGACAGCGTTTTTGAAAGCGCATTATCCGGTGGAATATTTGACGGCGATGCTTTCGGTGGAACGGGACAACACTGACAAGGTGCGGCGTTATTTTGCTGAGGCAAAAAATCTGGGGATTGACATTGCCCCGCCGGATGTCAATTTGTCGGGACTGGACTTTACGATTGAAGATGGGGAACGGTCGCGGATTCGCTTTGGGCTGGGAGCGGTGAAAAACGCGGGCGAAGGGGCGCTGAATTTGCTGCTGGAGGAGCGGGAGGCAAACGGCCGTTTTACCTCCCTCCAAGACCTGTGCGACCGCGTAGATTTGCGTCGCGTGGGCAAACGGGCACTGGAATTCGTCATCAAGGCACGTGCCTTTGACGCTTGGGGGCAACCCGACCAACTGCTGGAAGGGCTGGATCGGCTGGTGAGCTACAGCAGCAACACGCATTCGGCGGCAGCGGCGGGCCAGATGAGCCTGTTTGGATCCTTGTCGGGGCCATCGCTTAAAATGAAGGT
>JAGQGA010000497.1 GCA_020432595.1 Anaerolineales bacterium
CCCCATACCACGTCACCCAGTTAATCGGGTAATTGTCAAACCCCACCACCGGCTCATAAAAGCCAAGATTGTTCAACAAATAAGTATATTGCGTTTCATACTGGGTTAGCACGCAAGCATAGCCCGAGCATTGGTCTTTGTAACCGCCCAGGGCGTTGATAAAAGAAGCGTATTGCTGCACGGTCACTTCGTATTGATCCATATAAAAGCTGTTGAGTGTCACGGAATAAGCCGGCTGGGCATCTGCCTGTACATTGGGTTCATCGCTGCTGGCCCCCATCATAAAGGTGCTGCCGGTAACATAGCGCATAGGCATGTTGTCGGTTTGGCGAATACGCACCTTAAGCTGGGCATCCAGCGCCAACTGCTGCTCTAGCTGGATTTCCGCCAGCGTGACCCCATTAGAGCTGGCGGGCGTGGGGGAAAGCCGGGCAGCACGGGTAGCCTCTGCTTCGGCACTGGCTCGCTGACTTTCAACGGTGGCAGAAACGGCCGTTGCGGTGGCAAACGCCTCCTGCGTCGCCTCGGCCATAAACTGCCCAAACCCAATGGTTGCCTGCGCCGTGGCCGTTGCCCCTTGGTCACGCAGCAGTATCTCATTGGTCAACGCCTCCTGCGTACTCACCGCCATAATCTCCGAGGCCTCGGTGCGCGAGATCAAGGAAATAAAAATACCGGTCAACACCGCCACCAGTGCCACCGCCATTGCCACGGCCGCATACCCCAGCCGCCGCGCCGCAATTGCCTGTGCCTTGGCCCGCTCTTCCTGCTCCTCAGCCAGCTTCCGCGCCTGGGTTAGCTCATGTCTGTGCTTTTGCTCCTTTTCGCGCTGCTCCAAAAACATTGCTTCCTGGCTGGCCTGCACAAACTGCGTTTCCAGCTCATTCAAATCTTTGTATTCCAACGCCTCGCGCAGCAGCGCCCCGCGCAGCAGCGCCCCCGGATCACGGCCAAAGCGGTTCCACTGCTCCGCCTGGTCAGTCAACCGCTGCCGATAGCGCAGCCGAATGCGCTCTTCATCCAGCCAGCCCACTAGCCGGGGCCAGTTTCGCACCAGCGCCTCGTGCGCTACTTCTACCTGGTCGTCATTGGGGTTGATCCCCTTGGTCAGATGCACCAGCCGCGCCTGAATGAGGCGGTTTAGCACGCGGTCAATGCGGTCGTGGGCTTCGCCAGATTGGTAGATAGCACTGCGGCGCACCCGGTTGCGGGTGACTTCCAGCCCTTCGCTGGGGCGCACCAGCCGCAGCAAAATGCGCCGAGCGGCAATTTGATCCTCAGGGAGCAGACTGTTGTAGACAGCATCGGCGGTACGAGCCAGGGCTTGGAGCACGCCCCCCAGCCGATGGTATGCTTCCCAGGTGACACGGTTGCGTTCACGGTTTTCCCACAGTTGGAGCAAGGTGAATTGGAGCAGCGGCAAGGCGGCCGGTTCACCCACAATCTCGCGGATGAGGGTTTCCACCAGCCCTTCTTCAAATTTGAGGCCGACCAGATCAGCCGGTTTTTCGATGGCTTCGCGCAGTTCGGCGGCACTCATCGGCCCCACGCGCACCTCGCTTTGGCTCATCAAAGCCTGGAAAAGCGGGTATTTGACGAGATAGCTCTCGTAATCAGTGCGCATGGTAAGGATGACGCTGTGCTGCTGGCTGCGACTGTTGACCAGGCGGAAGACATTTTCGATAAAGGCTTGCCGTTCGGCAGCATCGTGGCAGAGGGTGAACAGTTCTTCAAATTGGTCAATGATAAAAACGGCCGTTTCTCCTGTCCGCGCATTCACCAAATTGAGCAAATGGTCTGGGTTTTCCTGAAATTTAACCACGTGCTCAATCATCCAGTCGGCATCATTCACCCCCTCCGGCTGAAGCAGCCGCGCCAAATGGGTCAATGGGGTGGAACCGGGAACAAGGAGGGGGTAGATGGTGCGTGGCTCGGTGGGTAAACGGCCGTATTCGCGCAATTGTGGCAGCAGCCCGGCAAAGACTGCCGACGACTTGCCCACGCCTGATGAACCAACGACAGCAATCAGGCGGCTAACCTGGCACTGCGCCAACATCTGTTTGACTAATGCAGAACGGCCGAAAAAGAGGTGGCTGTCCCCTTCCTGAAACGCATCCAGCCCAACGTAGGGGCAAAGCTCGTCGGCAAGTTCTGGCTGGGTGTTGACATCGAAAGAGGCCAAAATGGCGGGAGGAGCCTCTTGCCCGGCGCGAAAGAGGTGGTTGGCCCAATAGTCGAGGTAGGTTTGGGCGGTTTGCCGGTCGTCGTCGCGGTCTAGGTACGCCCCGGCGGCTTCGGCTCGCTGGATAAAGGTGGTGACGTTTTGCCAAAAAACGGCCGTTTCCGCCGCATCACGCCGTTCCTGCATCAACTCCCGGTGCGCGTCGCTCAGTGAGCGGAACGACATAAAGGGGATCATTTCTTCGGTCTGTAACCGACTGCTGTTTCGTTTAATCATGCATTTGTCCAGGCTCGTTTCTCCCACAAAGCAGGAGAGCTAGGGCGATTATAAAAGAATTTGCAGGCAGACGAAAGGTTCGGGATAGGAGAAAGGGGTGAGAAAGGGGTTAAATTAATGAGGAATTGAGAATTGGGAATGGGGAATTGAGAATGGTGTGCCATTCCCAATTCCCCATTCTCTATTTTCAAGTCTCAATTGTTCAGTCAGAAACGGCCGTTTTCTGGTACATCGGTGCTTCTTCTTCAATTTTGATGAGGGCAGGCACCAAAAAGCTGGCACTGCCTAGCACCAACATAATGGCACCACTCAGCAAAAACCAGACCTGCACGCCAAACGCTTCGGCCAATGGGCCAGCAAAAATGAGGCCGATGGGTGCCATGCCAGAGGAAAAGCTAACAAGCAGGGTCAGCACACGCCCCTGCTTTTCTGGGGCAACCACACTTTGGATAATAGCCATGACTGGGCCGTTAGCCAGTGACATCATGAAGCCACTGACAAACATACCACCAACGGCCAGCCAAAATAGAGTGGCTGGGGTAAAGCCTATCACCAGCAGCCCTACACTAATACCAATGAGACCAACCAATGAGGTAGTGATTTTCTTGCGAAAGCCGCCCCAGCCGCTCAGGGTCACTCCCCCGGCAATGATGCCAACGCCAATGCCCACTTCAATAGCACTTAGATGATAGGCTCCCCCGTGAAAATGGTTAGTGACCAACAGGGGTAGCAGGGCGATGGTGGGGTGAACGAGGAAGTTGATGATCATGGCAAGCCCCATGAGGATAAGCAGGCCAGGCCAGTTGCGAACATAGCGCAGCCCGACTTTCATATCTTCCCAAAAGGTGACGGTGGGCGAAACCCCTAACACTTCCGCTTGTGCTGGCTGCGGCACCACCACAAACAGCAGTGGAACAATGGCAAACAGTGCCGTTGCCGCATCAATCAACAAAATGGCTTGCAGCGGCATCAACGACACCAGTAGTGCCCCCAACGGCGCGGCGATGATGTTGAGGCCGCCGTTAAGCATTTGGTTTAACCCCTGAATGCGGGTGAGATGCTCATCTGGCACCATTAGCGAGGTAGAGGCAGTCATGGCCGGCCAGTGAAAGCTGCCTGCGACGGCTCGTAAGAAGAGAATGGCGTAGACGTGCCATAGTTGTGCCACGCCCAGCCAAAAAAGAAGTGCCAGCAGCAGGGTAGCAACCATCACACCGCTGTCGGCCAAAAACATCGTCCAGCGCCGGTTCCAGCGGTCAACCAGCACGCCAACAAATGGACCAAGAATGACCTGGGGCAGCAGCCCGACCAGCGAAGCGGTGGTGAGAACGATGGCAGAGCCGGTGCTTTGGGTGAGCCACCAGATGAGGGCAAATTGGACAAGTTGGCTGCCAAGTAGGGAGATTGCTTGCCCGATCCAAAGGGTAAGAAACGGCCGTAAAGAACCGGCCTCGGCTTGAGCTTTCATCAGTTTTATCCTGTTGTAACTAGAGGTGGGGGTGTATTCGGTAATCAGTAATCGGTAATCGGTAATCAGTGGGGCAACTGATAACTGATTACTGAATAGTGACATATGTCACCTTTGTCAAGCCCCAAATGGGGCTAATTCTGAAATTGATAAGAGGTCGGGATGATATTGGCGAACCAACTTAACATAAGCATCCACAACCGTCGGCTGCAAACCCGACATTGCGCCAATTTGGACAACAGGAATTTCATGCCGCAGCAACAACTTGACCCGTTCATAGTCCCGCAAATATCGCCCTACGCTCGATTGAGCGTGACGGCTTTGCCGAGCAATGTCGGCTTCATCCACTCCTTGCTCATAAAGGGCAACTATTTCGGCTTTGTGGGTGGGTCGAACCCCTTGGTCAAAATAATACCCTTT
>JAGQGA010000498.1 GCA_020432595.1 Anaerolineales bacterium
CCGCCCCGTCGTCAAGCTCCGCACGCGGCGTTCCCAGACCTATGTCAGTATCAAATAAAATGATCATCTTGTTCCTCTTCTACAAAATAATTGGGAATTGATGCAAGTTGCCTAAAGTCGTTTCTCGCCCATAATTTCACCTATGAACGGAACGCAACGCAAAAATATTAAACCCGGTTTGCCGGTGCGGATCGTCCTCAAGCAGGATCAGCGCAGCGGCAAACTAACTGATGGTATTGTTAAAGACATTCTCACCAACTCCCCCACCCATCCACATGGCATTAAGGTGCGGTTGGAAAGCGGGGCGGTGGGGCGGGTGAAGGAGATTGTGGGGAGTTGAGAGTGGGGAGTGGGGTGTAGGGAATAGAGTGATCTCCCCACGCCCTACACCCTACTCCCCACTAGGCTTCCGGCACCAGCGCCAGCACCCGCAGCGGGCTGCCTGAGCCATTGACAATTTTCAGCGGAGCCGCAATAACCACTGCGCCGGTAGCGGGTAGCTGATCTAGGTTATTGAGGCTGGCAAGACCCAGCTTGCCGTTGCCATGCATGATGTTGTGGCACGGGAAGGGCGGGTCAAAACCGCCAGCTTGCCCGGCATCGGTTCCCACCGTTTCCACGCCAAACCCCAGCACGTCCCGCTCCTGCGCCAAAAAGCGCACGCAGTCGGGATGGGGACCGGGGGAGTGCGGGCCGTCTTCTTTGATATTCAAAAATGCTTCCTGCCCGCGCCGCTTCGACCAATCGGTTCGCATCAGCACCCAGGAGCCGGGCTGGATGCGACCGTGTTCCCCTTCCCACGCCTGGACGTGTTCGCGGGTGAGGAGGAAGTTTTCATGAACGGCCGTTTCCTTACTACAATCAATCACACACGCCGCCCCCACAAACTGCCGCACCGGGATCGTATCCGTCGTGTTGCTGGCAAAATCCTTGCCCGTAATCCAATGCACCGGGGCATCAAAATGAGTGCCCGTATGCTCACCCAGCGTAATCGTATTCCAATACCACGCCGGCCCCTTGTCGTCATACTTGGAAATGACCTCCATGCTCAACCCCGGCGACTGGGCAAAAATGGGTGGTAACCCGATGACGGGCGTATCAGGGCCAAGCGGCTGGGTTAGGTCAACCACGCGAATACGGCCGTTTTTTAACTCCTCCACCAACAAAGACAACACAGTAACTTTCGACATAACACCTCTTGTTCGGTAATCAGTGAGTTACACTGATCACTGGCTTGTGACAAAACGCCGGAAGCGGAACGCATTCTCCGGCAACTGCAAATCCATGCCAAAATGGTCAGGGCCAACGGCTTCTACCTTCGCCACAATGACGCTTAGCTCATCTCGATCAAACGCATCCCCCACCGCCTCCATAAACTCAAACGGCGTGGACACGGCGGCCACGTTTGGTACTCCTGCCCCCTGAGCAATCGCCGCCAAGTCGGTAATGCCCTCGGTGGTGTGGGAGGCAAAACCGCCGGTGGAAAGCAGGCTGCCGTTGTCAAAAATGATGTGGGTCATGTTTTTGGGGCGATACCGTGCCAGTGTCGTTAGCGTGCCTAAATTCATTAGCACCGAGCCGTCGCCATCCAGCACCACCACTTTTTCGTCGGGGCGGTTCAGCGCCAGCCCCAGCCCAATGGAAGATGCCAGCCCCATGGCGTGCTGCAAATAGAAAAAGTTTTCCCGATGCCCCAAATCATACAACTCTTGGGCGCACGCTCCCATGATGGTAACAACCAGCTTGTCGTGCAGCTCTTCGTAAATCGCCTTGAGTGCGTCGGCGCGTCTCATGCCGCCCCTCCTTCCATCAGGTCACGGGTAAGCAGCAGCGCTACTGGAGCCGATGAACTGAGCGAGTAGGTGTGGGCTTCCTTGATTTGCCGCCCCACCTCGCGGGGGTCACGCGCATAGTCGTAAGGAATGCCCAATGCCTTTAGCACCGGCTCTGTGACCATGCCGCCTCGGGTGTGCCAAGGATATGGTTCCCCCATGTGGCCGCGATAGGCGATGAGCATACACAGCGGCACGGAATAGAGCTGCGCCAGCGACACAATGCCGTTGATGGCGGCCAAGAAGCCATGATTTTGCATCAGCAGCAGGTTGGGTTCGCCAGCAAAGTAAGCACCGGCGGCAATGCCGATGGCTTCTTCTTCTTTGGCAACTTCTACCAGCGTCATGGCGGGGTCGTCTTCGGCCATTTGCAGCAAGTAGACAAGCCACGTTTCGGGCAACGCCGAGACGAAGCGTATGCCGGCATCTTTGATTCCTTGATAAACGGCTTTGGAATTTTCTAGCGAAACGGTCATAGGCAGGGATCTCCTAAAAGAATGGGACGCGGACGAACAGGGACGAACGCGGATAAAGATGGGGGCAGACAGTGTGGTCGGGTGTCTGTAGTTGGTCGTCCGTATGGCGTACCGCGTTCATGAACTCTCCTTTGGTTTGGGGGAGATGATGTTGGGTGCGATTAACGACCGTTATCATAATTGATCCCCTGCATTCCGTCAAAGTCGTTGACCAGCTTCCCTTAACCTTGCTACAATGCACTTATCATTTAATCAGGTGATTGAGGATGCAACGAAAAGACGTATTACAAACGTTAGCCAATTTCCAACAGGTAAAAGGAAAAGAGTATCAAATTCGTCGTATTGGTATCTTTGGTTCAGCTGCTCGCAACCAACTTGTGGAGACGAGTGACGTGGATGTTGTTGTTGAGTTGCTAGAGCCTGATCTACTTGTTCTGGTTGGCATTAAGCAAGATTTGGAAGCATTATTGCACCGTCAGGTTGATATTGTCCGCTACCGCGAGAAAATGAACGCTTTCCTGAAACAAAGAATTGAGGACGAAGCTGTTTATGTATGACGTGGCTTTGGCCAACGAAATTCTGCGGCAAATACACTGGTCAACCGAAACGATACTGCGTAGGTTTCAGCCTGTAAACTCGCCAGCCGATTTCACTTCTTCTGATGCCGGTATGGAAAAGTTAGATGCCATGTGTATGCAGCTCATTGCAATTGGAGAAAGCCTGAAAAATTTAGATAAAGTAACAAACGGCTTGCTATTGTCTCACTATCCAAACATTGAGTGGAAACGGATCATGGGCATGCGTGACATTCTTAGTCATCATTATTTTGATGTAGATGCAGAGATAGTCTACAACGTTTGCATTCAGTATGTCCCAGAACTATCGAGTACCATTTTTCGTATGCTACAAAATCTACGTATGTGATAGATATGATTGAAAACTTAAGCCCAATTGCTGGTAGCCTCCTGAATTCCTCATGACCCTAATTGCCTGACTTGGAGGAAACGACATGGAATTAGAACAAGATGGGATTGTTGATATCAAGGAAAGCCAAATTCGCTATTTTGGTGGGGCTGGAAAAATGTTGCTGCCAAGCCGCGCAACCATTGTTGCTTTGTTACAGCAGATCCCTGAGCAGAAATTAATAACTACTGACATGATACGGCGCAGGTTGGCAAACCAGTTTCATGTGCAAGGAACCTGCCCTGTTACCACCAAGAAAGCGTTACAAGCCATTGCGGCAGATAATCAGGAAGAGGTTGCCTACTGGCGAGTTATTAAGCAAAACGGGGAGTTGACGGGGTACTGCCCCGGTGGACAGGCACAACATGCGGTGCTTTTGCAGCAAGAGGGGGTTGCCGTTGAGCCAAGGGGCAAAGGGGTGCGGGTGGTGCAGTTTCGGGACAGATTGGTTGGGTGATAAACGGCCGTTAATCCCCTACCCCATCCCTTCCCAAACCCAGTACAATACCCCCAAAAACTGGAGGCTCCCATGTCCTTAACCTATTCCCACTATCTACAGGTTGACGAACTGCTCACCCTGCAAAAACCCCGCTCCGACGGCCCCGATCATGACGAAATGCTCTTTATCATCATTCACCAGGTCTATGAACTATGGTTCAAGCAAGTGCTACACGAACTCGATTATCTGCAAGCCAAGCTGCGCGAGAACGACACCCCCCGCGTGCTGCACACGCTGCGCCGCGTGCTGACCATTTTCAAAACGCTGGTGGGGCAAATTGACGTGCTGGAAACGATGACCCCGCTAGAATTTCTCTCCTTCCGTGATCGGCTGGAATCGGGCAGCGGCTTTCAATCGTACCAGTTCCGTGAGCTGGAATTTACGCTGGGGTACAAACGCGCCAATATTCTCAATATCCACCCTGAAGGATCGGTGGCGCGGCAAAATTTAGAGAGACGATATGCGGCTCCCACGCTGTGGGATGCGTTTTTGGCCTATCTCCATGCCAACGGCCACGACATTCCCGCCGATTTGCTGGCGCGGGATGTGACGAGTTCGATTGAGCCATCAAC
>JAGQGA010000499.1 GCA_020432595.1 Anaerolineales bacterium
CAGTCCCGCTTTGCCAGAGGCTTAGGAGTTACGACTGATTACCGATTACCGATTACTGATTACGGCCAATTTCTGGCACAGCCGCGCCGCCACATACAGTGCCTGCTGACGACTGGCTAAACAATGGTCGTGGCCGCGCCCGGTGATGTTGTTCCAGGTAATCGTCTTGAGGGCGTAAAAGAGCAGCCCTACCCAATACGACCCCATCTCATCCCCTTGCACAATTTGCGCCGCTGAATGGCGGACGCGCTGCACGGCCGCCCGCGCCCGCGTCATCGAGAATTGTGCTGCCAGGTGCGGGGGCAGTTGTAATGGCTGGCTAAAGCGGTTGGGAGACAGCACCACATCGGCAAAGTCAAGCCGCTGGGCAATCTCTGGATCATCCAGCAGTTCATAGAGCAGCACCGACTCTAGTTCAGCGGTGTCACGCAGCGCCGGCCCCCAGCCCGTGCGAGAAAAATCAATCAGCCAGGTGTGGCCGTCTTCGTCTACAAAAACGTTGCTGCTGTTGATGTCGCCGTGGGTAATGGAGCCATAAACGGGGCTGGGCAACTGCGCGGCAAATTGTTCGACAAAGGCCACAGGGTCGGGCAGCAGGTCGGGGGCAAAGCCGGGGCGATGTAGCTGGATTTGCCCGGCTGACTGGCGTTGAAACAGGGTGTTGGGGTCAGCCAGCAGGTCATCTAGGGTATCACGAAGCTCTTGCCATTCGGCAGGAAGGTTGAGGGTAAGCTGTTTTTTGTAGCAAGAAACGGCCGTTTCTCCCACCCCCAACCGCATCATTGCTGACCCCCACGGCTGCTTACCGTCATACCACAACCCGCAGCTATCCTCAAACAAATCCCGAATAACCGCCTGAATACTGGCATCCGGCTGGCTGATGTCGCCATAAACCGTCGCTAAATCCCGCACCCGCCCTTCCCGATACGCCCCCACAAAGCGAAAACGAGCGGCGGCCAGATTTTTGGTCATCGCCAGATCGCCAACCAAATCGGTGGAGTTGATCTGGATGTAGGGTTCAACGTATTCGCGGTAGTTGTCAACTTCCTGCTTGATGGCATCACGCAGGCCAAATTTCACCACCACGTAGGCACCCTTACCAGGGTAAAACGGCCGTACCAGCACCACGCCCGCCCCGCCGTGCCCCGGCAGCAAATAGCTGAGTTCGACCCGCGTTTCGCGCAAAAAGAGACGCTGTAGCAGTTGAATAAATTCTTCGGAAACGGCCGTTAACAACGCCTCTGGCACCCCACGAAACGCCTTCATCTGCTGCAGCAACGCCAGCACCGTCAACCCATCTTGCAGCACCACCTCCAACGCCCCATTACGCCGTACCACCTCCCGAAAAAGCCGTTTTACTTCTGCCACCAGCTCCCGTGACCCCCGCTGCTTCTCAAAATGCAGCACATTGTACGGCATCTTCGGCCCATACACATACCGATCAAACGCACTTACCAACAGCTTCACCGTTTCCGGCGGCATCTGCTCCGCCAACTCAATCCCACTGCGGTCATACGTATCGTGGTCGTCACTCAACCGCACATCCACAATTGCCAAATCCACCTGGCGATACGTCAGCAGCTCCCGCGCCTCAGCCACACTCCCCGCCGTCATCACCCGGTACCCTTCCAGCTCAAAAAGCCGTCTGTTACCTTCCAGCACCAGCGGGTCGTTTTCGACAATCAAAATATCACCCAGTGTCATCGTATTATCGTTTGGCAAGCGGCAGCGAAATGGTCAACGTCACCCCGTTGGGCGAGCTGTTTTCCAGCCGCAAATGGCCACCATAACGGTTAATAATCACCCGCGCCAACATCCCGCCAATGCCCTGACCGTTTTCCTTGGTTTGCTTGTTAATGCGCTCACGCAGGTAGCTGTTCACAAACTCAGGGGGCAAACCAGGGCCGTTATCACTAAGCTGAATCAGGACGAGGTCGCCCCGCCGCACCTCACTGCAAATTTGCAGCCGGCCGCGCCGGTTCATGGCTTGGATGGCGTTTGTAATCAGTTTTTCCAACGCCAGTTCAAACAGCATGGGATGCACAGCTACCATAGCACCATTGCTGTGTAAATCAAATTCAAGCTCCACATCGGGCACATTTTTGCACAGGTTGAGGATGGTTTCACGCAGCAGGGGATCAACGGCCGTTAATTCCGGTGGTGCTTCCAAATAACCCGGCAGCACGCCCCGCGTTGGAATCTCTTCAATCTGCTCCGCCGCCTGCTCAATTTCCGCCAAACAATCGGCTATCTCCTGTTGGCGCGTCGCTTGCCCCTGGCGTAAATACCCTTCCAACAGCAGCACCCGCTGCTTAATGGCAAATGATTTCTGATGCGCTGTGTGCCACCAGTTTGCCCCAAACAACCCCTGTAGGGCAACCGTTTCAGCCGTTTCGACAATGGCACGGCGGCTGGCGTGCTTTAGCGCCACCGCCGCAATATTTGCCAGCAGCATCAGCATATCTTTGTCGGTGTCGTCCAATCCGTTGCGCTCTGGGTGGTCAACCGACAGCACCCCAATTGCTGGCAAATTGTCCTGCACATCGCGCAGCAGCACCACCAGCGATGACTCCACCGCCTGCCCGGAGGTGTTGAGGTAATGGGGATGCCCAGCCACGTCGGGTACCAGGACAAAGTTTTGGCCGTTGGGGTGGGTGGCCTGGTTAACCAGGAATGGCCCCAGCCCTGGCCCATCGAGACGCAAACGGCCGTTTTCCCGCCGCCACACCTTCTCCTCCTCCTTGTTCAACCCCCACACCGCCTCTGCCTCCAACACATCGCCGCGCAGCAGCCGCAGCGTAGCAAACGAAGCACGGGTGAGGGTGACAGCTTTGGTGAGGATGATGTTGGCAACGGCCGTTAAATCCAGTCCCGCCATCACAATCGCCTCCGTCGCCTTCTGAATTGTTGCCAGCCGGAACTGCTTCTTTTTAAACTGCGTCAACTGCCGCCGGTTTTGCACCGCCACCGACGCAATCAGCGCAAACGAGCGCACCGCATCAATCTCCACCTGCTTCCAGCGCCCCGCCCGCCGCCGATTGACAAATAGCACCCCCAACGGCTCGTTTTCCACCTGTAGCCGCACAAATCCAGCCGCCTGCACTCCCTCCCGCGCCACAAACGACCCGGCAAACAGCGCATCTTGCTGCGCGTCGGGGGCAAAATAGCTGTTGTCCGGGTGCAGCAGCGCCCGCGCAATGGCTCCCTCGGCCTTTGCTTGCGGCGGCCACGACATCGGCAGTTGTAGCGTTCCACTCGATACCGGCCGGCTCCACATCGCCAACCCCTCTTCCTCCTGCCGCACCAAATGCAGCCGCACCAAATCCACATCCAGCGCATCACGCAGATGTGCCACCAGTTCGCGCAAAAAATTGGATGCCAAAATCACGTCGCGCATCGCGTCTGCCTGCTCACGTAGCCATCGCCTCTCTTTCTCTTCAAAATAATGCTTATGGCGACAATACACAAACAGCAGTCCCACCACCTGCTGCTCATCCCGTATCCGCAGCATGGCCGACGAACGAATCCCCTCGCCTTCCACAAAGGACCCCAGCACAAACCGCCGCAGACGCGGCTCGGAGGTAAAAAAGGCATCTTGCTGCGGCCGATAGGTCAGTGCTTCCAAACTGGCGTAAACATTCTCATCTTGCGCCACAAATTTCCCCTGCACCAGCGGCGGCTCAAATTTATCCCAAAACGGGTCATACATATGCAGCGACACCAAATCATAGTCGCCGGTCTGTCGCAGCGCCTCCAACTGCAGCGACAGCTTGTCGCGCACCAACTGAATGGCGGTAAAGGTTTGGCTCTCGCCAATAAACTGCTCCAATTGGCGAATCCGGTAGCGGCCAGAGGTTTCCCCTTCTTCCGCCCCAATATCAATACCGATATGGGCGGCAAAATCCTGGGTTAGCTGTAAGTCAAGCAGGTCAAAAATGTCTTTGTGGTCGCTTTCCAACGAAATCAGCCCCAAACACGCCTGCGCGTGGCTGTGGAAGATCGGCACCACCAGCTTGGAATGGGTATTTCCCAGCGCCGGGTTGTCAATCTTGCCCCACTTTGGGTCATTGGGTAAATCTCGCTGTAGTTCGTAGGAAGCTTGATCGTTGAGTACGCGCCATTCACTGCTGCGCTCCTCCAACGCCAGTTGGTCGGTCAAATAGCCCAATGGCAGCATAGACGGCCAGGCGTATTCGAGATAGCCCCATTGATCAACCAGCAGCAGCCGGGCGCGTTCGGCACCGGTAATTTGCGCCAGTTCGCCCAATGTGGCCTGCCACGTTTGGTCATCCACATCCTGTCGCGTGGGCATGACGCTGACCTTCTGCGTAAAGTGGCGAA
>JAGQGA010000049.1 GCA_020432595.1 Anaerolineales bacterium
GTATTCAAGCCTCTTGATCATTATTGTAGAACACCGCCCATAGATATTCTCCAGATTACAAAACTGTAACCTAACTGAAACCAAACCGAAACCTGCCGCCACCATAATGCCACCATCAGCTTGATTGGAGGTAGTTATGCGGCGAATCTGGATTTTTTTGGTGGTGGGGTTAACGGCCGTTCTCATTGCCGCAGCCATTTACTTTGGTTACCCCATCACACAGCCAGCGGCCGAAACGGCCGTTTCTCCCCCCGTCACCATCCCCGTCAGCCAGGGCGACGTGGAGCAAACCGTCACCGCCCCCGGCCAACTGGTCAGCACCCAGGATGAACTGCTCAGTTTAGCTGTGGGCGGGCGGCTGCTCCAGCTTAATGTGCGCCCTGGCACCATTGTCCAGGCAGGCGACGTGCTGGCGCAAGTTGACCCCGCTCCCTATGCCGTCGCCCTCACCGAAGCCAGACTGCGGCTAAAACAAGCCCAGGCGGAGCAGCAGCAAGCCATTGCCGCCGCCGAACTGACGGTGGCCGATGCGGAAACGGGGGTGAGCCAGGCGCAGGCGCAATTTCCTGCCATCACCGCTGCTGAACTGCGGCTGCAAACGGCCGTTGAGTCCGAACAGCGAGCAGCAGTGGAATACGATAAGGCAGTTAACCGCCCCTGGGAGCCAGACGATGTGACGGAAAGCTATCGGCTGGGGCTGGTGGCGGCGCAGCGGGAACGGGCGGTGGCGGAATCGGAGTTAACGGCCGTTCGTAACCAGCAGTGGGCCGCCGGGGAAGCCATTGCCAGCCGCCGCACCCAGGTTGAACAAGCCAACCTAAACCTCAACTATCTGCAAGAAAACGGCATTGACCCGCTGCTGACGCTGGCTGTTTCCCAAGCCGAGGCCAACTTTGCCGCCACCAAGCTGGTCGCTCCCTTTGACGGTGTGGTGCTGGATGTGTTGGTGCAGCCAGGGGAGACGTTGGCGGCCGGGCAAGGGGTGCTGCTGCTCACCGACCCGACACAGGGGGAGGTACGAACGACGGTGATCGAAGAGGATTTGCCGCTGACCCAACTGGGGCAAACGGCCGAAATTTTCTTTGATGCCCAGCCGGAAATCGCGGTGCAGGGGACGGTGGCGCGGATTGTGCCGCGTCGGGTGGTGGGGGAAGAACGGCCGTTGTACCACGTCTATCTCACCCTCAACGACCCCATCCCGCCCGGCGTTTACCCCGGCATGACCGCCGATGCCGCCATCATCATCGCCCGCCACAGCAACGTGCTGCGCCTTCCCCGCGCCCTTGTTCCCACCCGGGCCAACGGCACGGCCACCCTCGCCCTCTGGCAAAACGGCCAGGAACAACCCCGCACTATCACCGTTGGTCTACGCGGCGATGCTTATGTGGAGATTGTGGATGGGTTGGAGGTGGGAGATGAGGTGGTAGCGGAATAAAAAGAATGGGACGCAGATTTACCTGATTTTCCTGATGTTGCACGGCGACCGCTTCGCGTACAGGCAAATCTGCGTCCTATTTATTGACTGGCTCGAATCATGACAACCTTGATCAACATCCACCAACTAACCAAAACCTATCAAATGGGTGAAAGCACCGTTCATGCCTTGCGTGGGGTGAGTTTCACTGTTGCCAGGGGCGAATTTGTGGCACTGATGGGGCCATCGGGCAGCGGGAAGTCTACGCTGATGCACCTGCTGGGCTGTTTGGACACCCCCACAAACGGCCGTTATGAGTTGGCTGGGCAAGACGTGGGGCGGCTGTCGCGGCGGGCGCGGGCGCGGGTGCGGAATGAGCAAATTGGCTTTGTGTTTCAAACGTTCAACCTGCTGCCCCGGCTATCAGCGTTGGCGAATGTAATGCTGCCGCTGCAATATCGGGGGCGGTTGGCGGGGAATGTGGTGGGGAAAACGGCCGTTTCTGCCCTCGAACAAGTGGGGTTGGCCGACCGAATCCACCACAAACCGACCGAACTCTCTGGCGGCCAGCGGCAGCGCGTCGCCATCGCCCGCGCCCTCGTCACCGACCCCGCCCTCATTTTGGCCGACGAACCCACCGGCAATCTTGATTCCCAAACGGGGCAGGAAATTATGGCCCTGCTGCAACAGCTTCATCAAAACAGCCGTACCATCATCCTCGTCACCCACGATGCCGACGTGGCCGCCCAAACGCAGCGGGTGCTGCGAATGCACGATGGAGCAGTAATCAGTAACCAGTAATCAGTAATCAGTAGACAGTGAACTGATTACCGATCACTGATTACCGATTACCCAACACCTCATGACCTTCCTCAACACCCTCCGCACCGCCTTCAACGGCATCTTTAGCAACCTGCTCCGCGCTGGGCTGACCACGCTGGGCATTGTCATCGGCGTGGCCTCGGTCATCACCATGTTGGCCTTGGGCAACGGGGCGCGGGCGGCGGTGGATGCCAACTTCCGCTATCTCGGTTCCGACGTGGTGCAAATTGGCGTGAAGGAAAAGATTGACCAGGGGGAATTTGTCCCTGTCGGCCAAATTTTGTCTTATGAAGACGGGCTGGAAATGGCGCGTCAGGTGGCGCTGGTTGACCAAGTGATTATGTCCATTGCCGGGGAGGGCAAGGTGCGGCACGGGCGCAATGTAGTGGACATGCCCATTTTGGGGGCGACGGCCGACGCACTGCTGACGCTGATTGCGCGTCAGGAGGTGCAGCCGGTGGCTTGGGAGCTGGGTAAACGGCCGTTACCCGCCGACTTTCTTGCCCAGGGTCGCTTCTTCACCCCCGCCGAAGTCATTGCCGGAGCCGATGTCTGCGTACTGGGTCACAAAACCGCCCGCGACCTCTTTGGCGGCGACAATCCGCTGGACGAACTGGTATGGGTGAACCGCCGCCGCTGCATCGTCATTGGCGTGTTGACCGAACTGGAAGTGACTAACCCCACGTTGCGCAACCGCACCCGCCCCAATGAAAGCTTCTACCTGCCTATCAGCACCGCCATCGCCAACCTGTTTGACCATCCGCCATCGGTGGTGGTTACGGCGCGGGTCAGCGATGAGGCGCGGATGGGGGAGGCGCGGCAGCAAATTACCGCCTATTTGCGGCAGCGGCACGGGGTAGAAAAGGATGCGACCGGGGTCTATGCCGATGACTTTGAGCTGACGACGCGGCAAGACATTTTAGGAGCGCAGCAGGAGGCGGCGCGAACGTTTGCCTTTCTGCTGGCAGCGATGGCAACGGTGTCACTCGTTGTCGGCGGCATTGGCATCATGAACGTGATGCTGGTGAGCGTGACGGAGCGCACCCGCGAAATTGGGGTGCGGATGGCGGTGGGGGCGACGCAGCGGGACATTGTGGGGCAGTTTTTGCTGGAATCGGTGCTGATTAGTACCGGGGGCGGGCTACTGGGAGCAGCAGTGGGGGTGTTATCCATCCCACTTGCAGCGGGTCTCAACCGAGGGGTGGCGCTGCTCTCGCCGCAAAGCATCCCGCTGGCACTGGGGGTGGCGCTGTTAACCGGGCTTTTGTTTGGCCTCTATCCGGCGTTGCGAGCTTCACGGCTCGATCCGATTGAAGCGTTAAGGTATGAATAATGGAGAATGGGAAATGGAGAATGGAGAATGGAGAACGAGACACTCATTCCCAATTCTCAATTTTTAATTCCCCATTCTCTATTTGGAGATGTGTGATGAATCGTAACATGTGGTTTGTGATAGGTGGAATTGTTGTGGTTTTGCTGTTAGCGGCGGGGGGATTAACGGCCGTTCGTCTCCTCAGCACCCAGGCGCAGGCAGAAAAGGATTATGGCTCAGGGGTGCAGGTGTTTGAGGATGTGATGGACGATGGCAGCGGCAACCCGGTGTCCGTGCGGACGGTTGTGCAGCCAGCAGCAGAGCTACCAGATGAATCGGCAGTCGGAGGTGGGGTGATTACCCGCAATGGTGATAGCAGCGTCTTTATTGGCACGGGGTCAACCTCGGTCAATGTCGTGGTGGAAAACGGCGAGCCAACGGTGACAACCGATTTTAGCGGGCCAGAGTTGGAAGCTGTGCTGACGCGAGACACTCTGTTTTACCAGGATGAAACGGATTTGACGCTGGACTTTTCGCAGTCGGGGGAGCGGGTGGTGCAGCAGAAGGTGCGGGAAGTGGAACGGCCGTTAACCTTCCCCGAAGGCGGCTCCATTACCGTGTGGGGAGAAAAACGGGGGGACAGGATTGTGGCAACTGTAGTGGTGTTTGGCGAGGTGCAATAAGAGGAGATTGGGAGATTGGGAGATTAGAGATTGTACGCCAATCCCCAATCTCTAATCTCTAATCTCAAAGGATAAGCCAATGAACAGATGGACTATTGGACTCATAATTATAGTAGGGCTAGGTTTGCTAGTGGCGGGGGGATTAACGGCCGTTAAGCTGCTTAATCAAGATGAGGGAGAAACGGCCGTTGCGGCCGGCGGTGGTCGTGTCATCCAGTCGGTGGCCGTGGCCGAAGGCGGTGCGCCTGTTGCCGTGCAAACCACCATCTTGCCCGCCGCCGAACTGCCCACCGAACCCGCCGCTGCCAGCGGCATCCTGGTGCGGCGCGAAGACAATTCGCTGACGGTTGGCACGGGCGGCATTGAGGTGAATGTGGAGGTGGCGGTGGACGGCGACACGGGGCAGGAAACGGTACAAGCCGTTCCACGCGCCACTGGGCCAGAGCTTGAGGTTGTGGTGGGGCGAAACACTACCCTCTATCTGGATGTAACCGACTACAGCATGGGTGACGCGCCGGAAAGTGGTGAGCGCACCGTGCAGCAGCAGGTGCGGCCAGTAGATTCGCTGGAAGATTTGCCTGAAAACGCCGAAATCCAGGCGTGGGGCAACCGCAGCGGCGACCGCATCACCGCCGATGTGCTGGTCTTTGGCACGCTGCCGCTGCCGGGAAATTAATGAGAAAATTTGTCTTTTACACCAAAAATCTTATCCTTATCTGAGATTAGAGATTGGAGATTGGAGATTGTGAACAACATCAATCTCCAATCTCCAATCCCCAATCGCCAACAAACCAACAACCATTTCGGAGAAGATCATGGATTTTACCAGCGTGCAGGAACTGAATGCGCGAGTGGAGCGGGAAAGTGCTTTTTTGCAGCCGCTGCGGGATGAAATTGGCCAAATTATGGTGGGGCAGCAGGCACTGATAGACCGCGTGCTGATTGCGCTGCTGGCCGACGGCCACATTTTGCTGGAAGGGGTGCCGGGGCTGGCAAAAACGCTGCTCATCAAAACGGTGGCACAGGCCATTCAAGCCACTTTTTCCCGCATTCAGTTCACCCCCGACCTGCTGCCGGCCGACCTGCTTGGCACCCAAATCTACAACCCGCGCACCCATGAGTTTACGGTGCATAAGGGGCCGCTGTTTGCCAACCTGGTGCTGGCCGATGAAATTAACCGCGCTCCGGCCAAGGTGCAAAGTGCGCTGCTGGAGGCGATGCAGGAGCGGCAAATCAGCATTGGCGACACCACCTTCCCGTTGGGGGAGATGTTTTTGGTGCTGGCGACGCAGAACCCGATTGAGCAGGAGGGAACCTACCCGCTGCCAGAGGCGCAGGTGGATCGCTTTATGCTCAAGGTGCTGGTGGGCTATCCTAACCGAGCCGAGGAGCGGCTGATTATTGACCGGATGACTGGGGTGGAGTTGCCGTCGGTGAGCCAGTTGGTGACACCGGAGACGATTTTAAGGGCAAGAACGGCCGTTTCCCAAATCTACGTAGACGACAAAATCAAGGAATACGTCCTCGATCTCATCATCGGCACGCGGGAACCCGAAGGGCAAGGGCTGGCCGATTTGCGCCCCCTCATCGCCTTTGGTGCCTCCCCCCGCGCCGGCATCTTCATGATTTTGGCTGCCCGCGCCCACGCCTTCTTGCAGGGGCGCGGTTTCGTCACCCCCGAAGATATCAAGCAAATTGCCCCCGACGTGCTGCGCCACCGCATCATCACCACCTATGAAGCCGAAGCCGAAGAGGTGACGACGGATGAGATTGTGCGGCGGCTGTTGGCGCGGGTGGAGGTTCCATAAAAAAAGACTAGAGATTGGAGATTAGAGATTATGAACCTTCATTAATCTCCAATCTCCAATCTCTAATCTCCAATCTCCCAATGCTCTCTTCCGACCTCTTCCGCAAAATCCGCCAAATCGAAATCCGCACTCGGCGGTTGGTCAACGACACCTTTGCCGGGGAGTACCATTCGGTGTTCAAAGGGCGCGGCATGGCGTTTGATGAGGTGCGCCCCTATTTGCCGGGGGATGAGATTCGCACCATTGACTGGAACGTGACGGCGCGGATGGGCGACCCGTATGTGAAGCGGTACAGCGAAGAGCGAGAGCTAACCGTGTTGCTGGTGGTGGATGCCAGCGGGTCAGGGGATTTTGGCTCGGTGGGGCGGTTTAAGCGAGAGTTGGCGGCGGAATTAACGGCCGTTCTCGCCTTCGCCGCCACCAGCAATAACGACAAAGTGGGGTTACTCATCTTCACCAGCCAGGTTGAACTGTTCATCCCCCCGCGCAAAGGGCGCAAACACATCTTGCGCCTCATCCGCGAACTACTTGCCTTCCAACCGCAGCAGCGCGGCACCGACATCAGGCTGGCGCTCGACAGCGTCAACCGACTGCTCAAACGACGTGCCATCGTCTTTGTCGTCTCCGACTTTTTGGCCGACCCCGATAGCTATCGCGGCGTGCTGACCGTTGCCAACAAACGCCACGACGTGGTGGCCGTAGATGTCCACGACCCGTTGGAAACAGAAATTGCCGATGTGGGGCTGCTGGCACTGGAAGATGCGGAAACGGGCGAGGTGGTGTGGGTAGACACCAGCAGCAAGCGGTGGCGCACCGCCTTTGCCGAACGGCAAGCTACCCTCGCCGCCGCCAAACAGCAGGTGTTCAATCGGGCGCAGGTAGACCGCATCCCCATCACCACCGCCGCCGACTATGTGGTGCCGCTGGCAACCTTTTTCCAGCGGCGCGTGGCGCGGAGTAACCGATAGAAGTGGGGAGTAGGGAGTAGGGCGTGGGGTGTGCTTTTCACACCCTACTCCCCACTCCTTACTCCCTACAAACAGCTATGCTTCTCCAACTCCTCACCCTCCTCCTCCTCAGCCTGCTGTTGCAGGGCGATGGGCTGACCGCCACGCTGACCCCTGCCAACCCGACGGCGCATGTGGGCGATGCGATTGCGCTGGAACTGCGGGTGGTGCATCCGGCGGGGTATCGGCTGCTGCCGCCGGAATTGGGGGAGACGTGGGGGGCGTTTGAGGTGTGGGGTTTGTCGCCCGTTACGGTGACGGCGAATGGCGACGGCACGGAGACGAGCCAGCAGACCATTACGGTAACGCTGTGGGAGGTGGGGGACTTTGCCACGCCGCCGCTGCCGCTGCGGGTTAGCACAGATGCTGGGGAAATTGTGGCAGCAACGGCCGTTTCCACCACCCTCACCATCGAATCCGTCCTCGTCGCCGGAGACAGCGAACTGCGCGACATCAAGCCCCAGGCCACATTGCCTTTCCCGCCCGTCTGGCCCTGGTACGCGGGGGGCGGGCTGGTGGTGGTGCTGATTGGCTGGCGGGTTTGGCGACGGGTGCAGAGGGGAAAAACGGCCGTTTCTGCCCCCATTGACCCCCGCTCTCCCACCCAAATCATTATGGACGAACTTTCCAAAGTTATGATTCAAGATTTGCCCGCCGCCGGACGGTTCAAAGAGCAGTACACCCTCGTCTCCGACCTGCTGCGCCGCTACCTCACCGATGCCCACAGCTTCCCCGCCATAGACATGACCACCGCCGAAGTCCGCGCCGCCATTGACAAAACGGGCTTCCGCAGCGACCAGCGCAAGGCGTTGCTTGGCCTGCTGGACATGGCCGACTGGGTGAAATTTACCGACATGGCCCCCAGCGTCACCGCCGCCAACGAATACCCCATCCGCGTGCTGGAACTCATCAAAGCGACCGCGCCAGGGGAAGACCGGGAGCGGATGCTATGACCTTTCGCTTCCAGGCTCCCCTCTTTCTGCTGCTGCTGCCGCTGATCCCGCTGCTTGTTTCACTGCTGCGCTGGCAGGCGGGGCGACGGCCGGCCGTCGTTGGGTTACGCTATGCTGACACGACGCTGGCGCAGTTGGCGGCACACTCTTGGCGCACGCGGCTGCTGTGGCTGCCCAACTTTTTGCGCTGGCTGGCACTGGCACTGCTCGTCATCGGGCTGGCACGGCCACAGCGGGGGGACGAACGGCAGGTGGTCAATGGCGAAGGGGTGGATATTGCTCTGGTGCTGGATATTTCCAGCAGTATGGAAACCCCGGACTTTTTCCCCAGCAACCGGCTGGAGGCGGCCAAAGATGTGATTGCGGCGTTTGTGGGCGAACGGCCGTTTGACCGCCTCGGCCTAGTCGTTTTTGCCAGCGATGCCTTTGTCCAAAGCCCCGCCACCACCGACCACGACATGCTGACGCGGCAGGTGGACATGGTAGAGTCGGCGCGGATGATGCGGCTGGAGGATGGGACGGCAATTGGGATGGGGGTCGCCACGGCGATCAACATGCTCAAAGATTCCCCTGTGCAAAGCCGCGTCATCATTTTGCTCACCGACGGCGTGAACAACGCCGGGCAAATTGACCCGCTAACGGCGGCGGAAGCGGCACGCGCCTTGGGGATCAAGGTCTACACCATCGGTGCCGGGCGCGTGGGCAACTTTTTTAGCGACGACGAAAACCGGCTAGATGAGGCCACCTTGCAGCAAATTGCCAACATCACCGGTGCCCTCTACTTCCGCGCCGAAGACCGCAGCGGGTTGGCGCGGGTCTATGACGAAATCAACGCCCTAGAACGGTCGGATATTGAGATTCAGGTGTTTACGCGGTATGAGGAGTTGATGGGCTGGTTTGTGCTGCCGGGGCTGCTGCTGCTGCTGCTGGAATTTGGGCTGCGGCAGACGGTGCTGCGGGTGTTGCCGTAAGGAGACGGTAATCAGTATTCGGTAATCGGTAATCGGTCTCAGCTTGCACTGATTACTGGTTACTTTGACATAAAACGATGAGTTTTGCAGAACCCCAACGATTAACCTGGTTTCTGGCACTGGCTGTGGCTGCGGGGCTGGTGGCTGTGGCGGTGTGGCAGCGGCGGCGGCTGGTGGCGCGGCTGGGTGACGCGGTGCTGGTGGCGCAGTTGCGGGAGAGGGTGTGGGAAAACGGCCGTTTTTTCCGCCACCTCCTCTGGTTCATTGCCACCGCCCTCACCATTGTTGCTCTGGCTCGGCCGCAGTGGGGGGTCGTGGAGGAGGAGATTGAACAGCAGGGGGTGCAGTTGATGATAGCCCTCGACATTTCTCCCAGCATGTTGGCCGAAGATTTGCAGCCCAACCGACTGCGGCGAGCGCGGCAGGACATTGCCGACCTGCTCGACCTGCTGGGTGGCGACGAAGTGGGGCTGGTTCTGTTTTCCGGCGCAGCCTTCATCCAATTCCCCCTCACCACCGACTACAACACCGCCCGCAGCTACCTCGACAGCGTGAACTCCGGCATGATTTCGCGCACCGGCACGGCGTTGGGGGAGGCGATTCGCATTGCCCAAATGGGGTTTAACGAAGCCCGCACCAGCCAAAAGGTGATTTTGATTGTCACCGACGGTGAGGGGCATGAAGGCGACCCAGTGGCCGCTGCCGCCGCTGCCGCCGACGAAGGGGTGGTGATCTACACCGTTGGGCTGGGGTCGGCCGAGGGGGCGCCGATTCCTGAATATGATCAGCGGGGGCAACTGTTGGGGTACAAGGTGGATGAACGAGGGGAGACGGTGATTTCGCGGCTGGATGAGGCGACGTTGGAACAGATGGCGACGGTGGGAAACGGCCGTTATTTCCGCGCTGAAGCCGTAGGCCGCATTGCCCCGGCCATCGCCGCCGAGCTAGAAACCCTACAGCAACAGTCACTCGCCAGCCGCTTGGAATCCACCCCGATTGAACGGTTTCAGGGCTTTTTGCTGGTGGCGGTGATTGCTCTCTTTTTGCTGCCGCTGATTCCTGAACGGCAGCGGGTGCTGGCGCGGGTAGTGCCGCTGCTGCTGGTGGGGCTGTTGCTGGCGGGGTGTGCGGGGCAGGAGGCGGAACTGGTGGCGCAGGGCAACGAAGCATTTGCTGCCGCCGATTACGAGACGGCGCTGCGGGCTTATTTTAACGCCAATGACCAAGCCCCCGACCTGAGCGAGCCGACCTACAACGCGGCCAATGTTTATTACCGGCAGGAGGGGCTGGCGGAGGCGCAGTCGCTGCTGGAGCGGGCGTTGACGCGGGCGGGCGGGCTGCTGGCGCAGGTGGGGCTGTTTAACCGGGGGAATGTGGCGTATGAGCAGCAGGATTTTGCAACGGCCGTTAATACCTACAAACAAGCCTTGCGCCTGAACCCCGACGATGCCGACGCGAAATACAATCTGGAGCTGGCACAGCAGGCTTTGCAGGCCGCCCCTCCCGAAGAGCCGCCGCCGCAAAACCAGGAAGGAGAGGAGCCACCGCCGGAGGCGGAGCAAGGGGACAACCAGCAAAGTGGTTCACAAGATGCTGACCCCAACCAAGACCCGGCCGAAACGGCGCAGGAGCGTTCGGAAAACCGGGACGAACGGCAGGTGGAGCCATCGGATAAGAATGAGTCGGGGGGTGATCAGGCGCGGCCAGAGCAGCTAACGGAAGAGCAGGCGCGGGAGCTGCTGCGGGCGATTGAGCAAAATGCGGAAACGCTGCAAGAGCATTTGCAGCTTCGGCTGCGGTCGGGCGGCCCGGCGGAGAAGGATTGGTAGCTGAGACTTGGCGACAAACGGGTTGCAAGGAAAACAAGACATGACACAGAGTTACACAGAGATTAGCACAGAGTTACACAGAGTAAACGGAGAAAAACGATTTCTCTTTCTCTCTGTGTCTCTCTGTGCCTTCTCTGTGTCGCTCTGTGCAACTGCTTTGGTATGGCGGAAATACGAGATTGGGTTATGAAACAAAGTCGCCGTTTTGCTTCCCTTATCGTCTATGGCATATTTCTGCTGTGGCTGTTGGCTGGCTCAGTGTGGGCGCAGAATGAGCCGCTGGTGGTGACAGTGGATAGAACCGAGGTGACGACCGATGATACGGTGACGCTGACGATTACGCTGTCGGGTGGGGGTGGGCTTGATGCGCCAGAGCTGCCGGATTTGCCGGCGTTTGCCCTGGTGGGGCGCAGCCAATCTACGCAGATGTCTATTGTCAATGGGGTGATTAGTACGGGGGCGACGTATACCTATCGGCTACAGCCGGTGCAGACGGGGACGGTGGAGATTGGGGGAATAACGGCCGTTATTGACGGCCAGAGCTACACCGCCGACCCGATCACCATCACCATTACCGCCGGGGTTCGCCCCACCCTGCCGCCCGGCGTAGACCCCGACGTGGCTCAGTTGACCAGTCTGGGGATGTTTATGGAGGCGTCGGTAGACAACCCCACGCCGTATGTTGGGGAGCAGATTTTGTATAACGTGCGGATTTTTCATCCGTCCAATACAGTGCTGTATGTGCCGTACCAACTGCCCAACTTTGGTGGTTTTTGGAGCCAGGGAACCTCGGAAACAACCTATGTCGAGCCACGACAGGATCGGATGCTGCGGGTGATTGACGTGGCGACGGTGCTGTTTCCGCAGGCGGCGGGGGAAACGGTGATTGGGGCGGCGGTGCTGGATTTGCCGGGGGCGGAGGCGGTGGATGGGCTGCATACGGAGCCAGTAACAGTGCAGGCGCGGCCGCTGCCAGAGCCGCAGCTGGCCGGATTTAGCGGGTCGGTGGGGCAGCTTGAGCTGAAAACGGCCGTTGACAAAAACACCGTAGCCGTGGGCGAGGCGATTAAATTGCAGGTGCTGCTGAGTGGGGCGGGCAACATTCCCGCTTTGGCTGCGCCCGAACTGCCGACCATGCCCGGCTGGCGGGCATTTGACCTGACCCAGCAGACGCAGAGTGAGACGCGAAACGGCCGTTTGGTTGGCGCACGACTCTATGAGCAAATTTGGGTGCCAGAAACCGGCGGCGATGTCGTCATTCCCGCCGTTGAATACATTTATTTTGACCCGCAAAGCGAAAGCTATCAGACGCTTCGCAGTGAGCCGATTCCAATTACGGTGACGGGTGAGGCGGTAGCGGTGGCAGAAACGGCCGTTCCTATTCCCACGGCTATTGCGGGTGAAGAAGCACCAGCGGCCGAGCCAGCAGCGGATCAGTCGGCGGTGCGGGGGTTGAAGGAGGCGGCATTGGGGGGAGAAACGGCCGTTATCTTCCCCGTGCAGCGTGGCTACTGGCTGCTGTGGCTGGTGCCGCCGCTGCTGGTGGGCGGTTGGGTGGGCTGGGAGCGCTGGCAGGCGGCACTGGCGGCGATTCCGCGCCGCCAGCGGGCCTTTGCCAATGCCCAGCGGCGGCTGAAAGAGGGGGCGCAGTTGCCGCCAGAGGAGTTGAGCCAACGGGTGCTGCTGGGGTATCTAAGCGACAAATTGGAGCAGCCGATTGCTGGCTTGCCGCAGCAAACGCAGTTGGCGCTGCTGCAAGCGCAGGGGCTGGCTGATGAACAAGTGGCGCAGGTGGGGAACCTGCTGCGGCGGCTGGAAACGGAGCGATTTGCTCCGCTACCAAATGGCGGTGAGGCGGCGATTGTGGCGGAGACGCGGCAGTTGGTGGAGGCGTTGGAGGGGGTATGGGAGCGGTGAGGCGTTGGGTATGGGGTGTAGGGATGTTGTTGCTGCTGCTGGTGATGCCAGCGCGAGCGCAAACGGCCGTTAATCAAGAAACGATGGTGGTGGCGGGGCGGCTGTATGAAAACGGCCGTTTTTTGGAGGCGGCGCAATTGTACCAGCAGGTGGTAGATGGGGGCGTGGTGGACAGCGGGCTATTTTATAATGCGGGGACGGCGTATTATCGCGCTGGGGAGGTGGGCTGGGCGATGCTCCATTTGGAACGGGCGGCGCGGCTGGCTCCGCGTGATGCAGCCATTGCCGCTAATTTGGCACTGGTGCGGCAGCAGGTGGGTGGCCCACAGCCGCCGCTGCTAGATTTGCTGCTGGCGGATGGGCGGGCGTGGCTGTCGCTGAATGAAACGGCCGTTTTAGCCCTGCTGGCGTGGATGGCAGCCTGGGGCTGCTGGTGGGCGTACCGTCGCTGGCGGCTGCCGTTTTTGCGGGGGGTCATGTGGGGAACGGCCGTTGTTTGCCTGTTGGCACTGTTGCTGCTGGGGGGGCGGCTGTGGCTGGAACGGGAACGGCCGTTGGCAATAGTGGTGGCCAGCCAGGTGAGCGGAGTGAGCAACCCGACGCAGCCGGAAAATGAGTTGTTTACGCTGGTGGGGGGAACGGTCGTTACCATCACCATTGAGCGACCCGATTGGGTCTACGTCACGCAGCCAGGCAGCGACCGCGAGGGGTGGGTACCAGCGCGGGCGGTGGAACGGCTGGAACTACCTTAGGTTGTGTTGACATTTCAGAATTTGAACCGCAAAGTACGCAAAGAGCGCAGAGAAAGAGAAGAAAACAAGCTAAATCTTTGCGATCTTTGATCTCTCTGCGGTGAAATCTGCTTTTTTTTGCCAAATGTCAACAGAACCTAACAAAAGCCGTAGCTATTGATTATTGTGAACCAGTTGGTTTATTTGCGCCGGGCCACCCAAAATGGCAATGGCGTCCCCCGGTAACAATTTGCGCTCACCCGCCGGGTGAAAATCTGATTCGCTGTCGCGGCGCAGCAGCACCACGCTGACCTCATACCCCTGCTCTATCTCTCCCAAAGACATCCCAATGAGCGGTGAATGCGCTGGAATATCCACGCTGGCTAAACTCAACGCCTCGCCTTCGATGGTGATGGGGCGGGTAATATTGACCCCTACGGCGGCCGTAGCAAAGGCGGGAGCGGCCATAGTTGTCGCGCTAACGGCATGAAAGCCAAATTTTGCTTCCAGTATTTGGGCAAACTGGTCATCAAAAATACGAATAACCACACGAATATCGGGATTGGTGCTGCGGGCTTTAAAGGCGATTTGCGAATTTAGCCCATCATTTTGCGTACAGATCACGATAGCCTTGGCTTTGGCAACGCCGGCCGCTTGCAGCACCGACTCCCGGTTGCCGTCGTCTTCAATGACCGGGATTTGCATAGCCTGCGTTTTGGTCAACGTTTCGGCACTGGTGGTAAGGGTAATTGCCACCACGTCTTCATCCAATTCATACAGTTGCCGCGCCACACGATAGCCCAAATGCCCCAAGCCAACAAGTACGGTATGGTTGTTAAAGGTGGAAGCCACAGCCATTTCCCACTCCTTGCCGCGTCCGCGACGGTTGAAAAAAAGCAGCCCAAATTCAGCCAGCCCCTGCGCCAAAATGCCGATGCCGACGATGGGCATGAGAAAAAAGAAAAGCTGCAAATACCAAACGGCCGGAAAATCCACCACGTTTTCCAAAAAGGTGAGGGTGAGAACGATGTAGATGGCGTGGGTGATGCTATCGGCAGGGTGGTTGGTTGGCTGCGAAAGAATGTAGTAAAGATAGCCGCCGCCACAAACGGCCAGGCTAAAGAGCAGCAGCGGTAGGGCAAATTGGCGCAGCAGCAAATAGGTGTCGCGTAAACCCGCCCACACACGCCGTCGCCAAAAGGTTGCCAACTTGCTTCGCTTGTGTCTCATGTAAGAATTTTAGACAGGATTTACAAGATTAGACAGGATTATAGCCTGATTGCACCAATCACCAATCTCAGTTGTGTGGATTATTTAAGCTTCGTTTCTAAGTTGGCTTCATTGTGCCTGACATTGGACTGTTTTACAATGTTGTCATGAAACAATGGATTTGCTTTCTGTGGATAAGCTGTGGATTATTGGGTTGTCAGGGTGAAGGTATTGCGCCAACGGCTACGGTTGTAGCTGTAGTTTCCCGTGAGGCTATACCTACGATGACGGACGTGGCTGAGATGATGGTGGAGAAAACGGCCGTTTCTCCGACACCAACGGCTGTGATTACTCAGGCCTCCGAGGTTTCAAACACCTCGGAGGTCTTCTACTACCTGCTGGCTGAACGGGAACGCCTGCTGCTGGAAGTAGACCCAAAGGCGCGGCAGCAGACACGCCAGTTTTCCCTGCCGCTGCCGGACACGGGCAACAGCGGCCCAGAGGGGTTGGCATTTGTTGGCAACGACGACATTGTTGCCTATGGTTTTTTGGGGTTACCGCCCTCGAATAACGGAGGGTATTTTGTGGTGTCGGTACAGGCGGAGGGGGTGTTTTATGTGCTGGATGTGGGGGAAACGGCCGTTCTTGTCACCCAATTCACTCTGCCAGAGATTGTCGAAGATGCTGCCGGGCTGGATTATCAGGCGGGGGTTCTGTGGGTTTCGGTGGCAAAGGCGGCGCAGTTGATGGCAGTGGATGTGACAGGGCGTGAGCCACAACTGCTTGACAGTTACGCATACAAGCGGCTGCCGGATGAAGCTGGTGACACCGAGGGGATACTGCTGCTGCCATCGCTGGAGGCGGCAATTTTGGCCGATGATGACGGGCGGCAGCTTAGCCGCTACAACGATTTCCCGGCGTGTATGGCCGACAGGCAGTGCGAGCTTGCCTGGCTGCTTGATGTGGAGCCGCTGGAGCCAAGCGGGCTGGCATG
>JAGQGA010000004.1:0-16828 GCA_020432595.1 Anaerolineales bacterium
ACCTTGTCACGGCAAAAAATAGCTGCCTTAGTCGGTCTGGCTCCTTTCAATCGTGACAGCGGCCGTTTTCGCGGGCGACGCCATATTTTTGGTGGACGCTCAGATGTCCGCTCTGTTTTATACATGGCTGCTCTTTCGGGCATTCGTCACAATCCGGTTCTCAAAACCTTTTATAACCGTCTGATTGCCAAAGGGAAACTTCCCAAAGTAGCAATCACGGCCTGTATGCGTAAACTGTTAACCATTTTGAATGCCATCGTCCGAGATGGCTCTGCTTGGCAAGCATTTTAGCGGAATTCGCTTTTTGCTCTTGACTTTATCACAGTTGCTTCGACCCTTCGGCAGCCTCAGGGCAGGCTCATGTCTTCGAGGAGAAATCCCGTTCCCGTTACCAAATAAGAGCGGGATTCCTCGGGGGACCTCGGAATGACACTCTCTACAGGGTGAGTACACAATTACCTATGTGAGCATCAATCTTGCGTGGCGACCCCAACACCGTCATGTATAATCAAGTATCGCACTGCATTCCAGCGATGCCCGTATTTGTTTGTTTCCGGTTCCAAAATGGAGCGACCATTTATGATCACTTTTGACCGCCAACAGTTGCGAACCCATCTTGACCAACAGCTTACCGCCAACTCGCTGCGTGTCCTTTGCTTTCGGCTGAATGTGGACTACGACAATTTGGAAGGTGGCAACAAAAACAGCCGCATCGTTTCCCTCATTAGCTATCTGGACAGTCGTGGACGACTGTATGAATTAATGGCACTGGTGGAGGCTGACGCACTGCCGCAGCCAGGAGAGCAGCTTGCCCTTTCCTTTCCCGTTGTCTTCCAACTGCCGCTGGCAAATGCCCACTTTACCGGGCGGGAGCCGCTGCTGGCGCGGCTGGCGGTGGGGGAAGGGGCGGTGGCGATTACGCAGGCGATTGCCGGGATGGGGGGGATGGGCAAGACGCAGTTGGCGCTGGCCTATGCCCACCAGCGGCGCGACCAGTTTGACCTGATTGCCTGGCTTAACGGCAGCGAGGCGGCGGTGCTGGATGGGGAGCTGCGGCGGCTGGGGGTGCTGCTGCGGCTGCCGCTGCCGCTGAATGATGCGCTGGCGGGGCGGCAAATGGTGCTGAGCTGGCTCAACGGCACGGACAAGCGGTGGCTGCTGGTGTATGATAATGTGGACAGCTTGAGCGCGGCGGAACTGCGGCCGTTTTTGCCGACGGCGGCCAGCCACAGCGGCTGCCAACTGCTGCTGACCAGCCGCAGCCCACACTGGGGCGGCGTGGCGCAGGTGGTGGATGTCAACGTGTTTACGCCGCAGGAGGCGGTGGCGTTTTTGCGGCAGCGGCTGGGGGGCGACGCGCCGGGGCTGGCGGAGTTGGCGGCGGAACTGGGCTATTTGCCGCTGGCGTTGGCGCAAGCGGCGGCGTATATGGAGACGCGGGGGATGGAGGCGGCCGCTTACCGGCGGCTGTTCCAGACGCGGCGGCAAGCGTTGTGGAAGCTAGAGGAAGCCCCAGACGATTATCACGCGACGGTGGCGACGACGTGGAACATTGGGTTTGAGCAGGTGCAGGGGGTGCCGGGGGCGGCCGACCTATTGGCATTGTGCAGCTTTTTGGCTGGGGATGGGATTCCGCTGCCACTGCTGCTGCCGTCGTTTGCACGGGTGGAGCAGCTAAAAGAGTCGCCGCTGCGGGATGAGCTGGGGCTGGCGGAGGCGGTGGGGGCGCTGCGGCGGTATGCGCTGCTGGAGGGGAATGCCGACAGGGTGCAGATGCACCGGCTGCTGCAAACGGTGTACCGCGACCAGATGGGGTCGGAAGCGGAGGCGGCGTGGCTGGCAACGGCAATGGGGCTGCTGCGGGCGGCGTGGCCGTTTCGTTCCAACGACATGGCAAGCTGGGAGGCCAGCCGCGAACTGCTGCCGCAACGGCTGGCGGTGGTGGAGGCGGCAAATGCGGCTGAGAACGAAAGTGAGACAGCGGCTGTGTTAAATAGCCATACTGATTTTTATATCAGCTATTTTGGAGATTTAGCCACAGCACGCCCTTATTCTGAACGCGCCCTGAGCATTCGAGAAAAAGTGCTTGGCTCGGAGCCTCACAATGAAGCTGCGCTTCAGGCCACTGCCCTCAGCCTCAACAATCTGGGCGGACTCCTGCAAGCGATGGGGAATCTGGCGGAAGCGCGACCGTACTACGAACGTGCCCTGGGCATTTATGAAAAAGCACTAGGCCCGGAGCATCCCGACACCGCCCTCAGCCTCAACAATCTGGGCTCACTCCTGCAAGCGATGGGAATCTGGCGGAAGCGCGACCGTACTACGAACGCGCCCTGGGCATTTGGGAAAAAGCCCTTGGCCCGGAGCATCCCGACACCGCCCTCAGCCTCAACAATCTGGCGGTTTTGGTGGCTTATGAGGGGGATTTGGCGGGGGCGGCGCGGTTGATGCGGCGGGCGTTGGGCATATGGGAACGGCGGTTGGGGGCGAACCATCCCAATACACAGTCGTCGCGGCAGTCGCTGGCGGCCATTGAGGCAGATTTGCGGCGTGGGGGAGCAGGGGGGCAGGGGAGCGGCGGAGCAGGAGGGATGTAGGGGCGTATGGCATACGCCCGTAGGTGGGCAACAAATCAAACATTGGGTAGGGGTGGGACGGTGCGGAGAGGGGCAGGGTGAACGGGTGGCGTTGTTGCCGCACCGTCTCACCCGTGCCGCACCCGCCCACAACCTGGCTGGGTAACACAAGGGCGAGACGACCGGGAGACAAGGTCAGCGGCGTTGCCAGCGCCAATTCCAGTCGTCTCGCCCCTACCAAACCACCATGCGGTAGGGGCGAATCAGCGCGGAAAGGCGCAAGGTGAACAGGAAACCTATCCACCGCGCTGGTTCGCCCTTGTGTTGCCCGCCCACGTTGTGGTGGTTCAAGGATAGGGCGACGCAACCGGGCAGGGAAGCACGCGGCGTTGCCAGCGTCAATTCCGGTTGCATCGCCCCCACCACATGCCCATCAGAATTTCAAGGGCATGGGCTACGAGCTTTTGAGCGGCACCTTGTGCGTGGGCGGTGGGAAAAGGGTGTCTAGCAGTTGCCGGTCGGCGGCATCCAGCACAATGTGGCGGGCGTTGGCGTTTTCAATGACGCGGGCGACTTTGGCCGATTTGGGAATGGGGATGACATCGGGGCGCAGCATCAGGTAGGCCAGGGCGATTTGGGCAATGGTGGCGTGGTGCTTGTCGGCTAGGGGTTGTAGCCGGCCGTCACGCACCAAACTACCCTCATCCAGCGGACAATACGCCATTGTTGCCACCTCATGCGCCGCCTGCCAGGGCAGCAAATCATACTCCACGCCGCGTGACCCCAGCGAATAGTAAACCTGGTTTACGGCGCAATTGGAGCTGTTGTCCATCTGCCACAGCGCCGCCATCTCCTCCGTGTCAAAGTTGGAAACGCCCCACTGCCGGATAAGGCCGCGCTGCACCAGCGTCTCAAACGCCGCCACCGTTTCCGCCAGCGGGTGCGAGCTTTGCCAATGGAGCAGGTAGAGGTCAATGTAGTCGGTCTTGAGCCGCCGCAGGCTGCGTTCGCAGGCGGCAATGGTGCCGGACAGGGAGGCATTAGAAGGCAAAACCTTGGTGACGAGGAAAACGGTGTCGCGCCAACCGGCGATGGCTTCGCCCACCACCTCTTCGGCCTTGCCGCTGGCGTACATCTCGGCGGTGTCAATGACGGTGACACCCCGTTCAATGCCGGCCCGTAATGCCGCCACTTCAGCAGCGCGGTTGGCTGGGGCAAAGCCCATTTGCCAGGTACCAAGGCCAAGGCGGGGTTTGAGAAGCTGTTGGTTTCTGTTTGTCAAATCAAGGCTTTCCTTTTCTAGACCGATGGCAGGGGCGGGATGGCGCGGACAGGTGCTGGGTGAACAAAATGCATAGCCGCCGCGCCGTCTCGCCCTTGTGTTTCTCAAAACGGCCGTTTTCGGCTACCGCAAGGGCGAGACGACCGGGAGAGCAGGCCATCGGTATTGCCAACGTTAACCCCGGTCATCCCGCCCCTACTATCGTTTATTATTAAGCTTTGCCGTGTACTTGTTCCAACAGTTGGTCTACAACGTCATCAGGAGGCTGGGTGAGGGTGTTTTCCTGAAAGTGCAGGATACTCAGCAGGGGCATGTCGAGAAGGAACGTCGTTGGGTCCATGCCAATGCCTTCGCTCTCATCGCCTTCCTCATTACCAAGCATATGGCTCATTTGGGCCGTTAGCTGCTGGTACATAGGCTCAAACAGTTGTTTGCCGCAGGGGTCATCCAGCCAGGCGCGGATGGTGGATTCGCGGGTCAGGATGGAATGAAGCTGGACGGTAGATTGCAGGGTGACGGTGGCTGTGCAGCGGATGTCGGCGGCAGAAGCACCAATCAGGATGTCAAACTGCCCACTTTCGGTGACCCACTGCCGGTAGGCCGGGTCGTAGAAGGCAAAGGCGCGGAAATTGAGCGGGATGGTGACGGTTTTGGTTTCGCCGGGTTGCAGTTCGACTTTGGCAAATCCTTTGAGTTCTTTTAACGGCCGTTTTAACCTCGCCTCCCGATCATGCACATACACCTGCACCACCTCCTTGCCCGCCACCTGCCCCGTGTTGGTCACATCCACGGAAACGGTAATGCCGTCTACATCCTTAAATGTGGTGGCTGAAATCTGGGGATTGCTGTAGGCAAAGGTGGTGTAGCTGAGGCCATAGCCAAAGGGGAACTGTACCGGCACGCCCTTGGCATCGTAGTAGCGATAGCCAATAAACAGCCCTTCGCCATAGCGCACGGTGCCGTTTTCGCCGGGGAAGCTAAGATAGGCAGGGGTGTCGGCCAGGCGCACGGGGTAGGTTTCCGTGAGCTTGCCGGAGGGGTTAGTGCGGCCAAAGAGAACATCGGCAATGGCTCCACCGCCCGCCTGCCCCATCATCCATGCTTCCAGCACGGCGGCGGTGCCGTCAATCCAGTCCCTGACGACGACGGCCGCGCCGTTGTTGAGGATGACGACGGTATTGGGCTGAACGGCCGTTACCGCCTGAATCAACGCCACCTGCTGCGCGGTCAAATCCAGGTCGGTGCGGTCATACCCCTCTGATTCCTTGAATGACGGCAGGGCAATGTAAAGCAGGGCGACATCGGCCGTTTGCGCCATCACCACCGCTTCGTCAATTAGCCCCTGCTGGAAGCTGTTGTCGCTGGGATAGCCCAGAGCAAAGCTCAGTTCGGCGTTTTCGGCCAGCTTTTGTAGCTCGCTAAACGGCACATCAACCTGCGTGGGGTTGATGTGGGAGCTGCCGCCACCCTGGAAGTGGGCATCTTTGGCGGCGCGGCCAATGACGGCGATGTGCTGCGGGTTTTGCAGCGGCAGCAGCCCGTTGTTTTTGAGCAAGACCATGCCCTCGGCAGCAACCTTACGCGCCAGGGCGTGGTGGCTGGGGGCATCAAATTCGCCTCCCTTGGGCGTTTCGGCGGCCATCAGCGTAATCCGCACAATGCGCCGCACCGCTTCATCCAGCACCGCTTCATCCAGGTCGCCGTTACGCACGGCGGCGATGACGGCGTTGACCCGCGACTGCTTGGGGCCGGGCATTTCCAAATCTAGCCCTGCTTTGACGCTGGCAACGCGGTCGTGAACGGCGCCCCAGTCAGAAACAACCAGCCCTTCAAACCCCCATTCCTTTTTGAGGATGTCGGTGAGCAGGTAGGTTTGCTCTGAGCCGTACACGCTGTTGACTTTGTTGTAGCTGCACATGACAGTCCACGGTTTGGCTTTGGTAACGGCCGTTTCAAATGCCGGTAAATAAATCTCGCGCAGCGTGCGTTCATCCACTTCGGCGCTAATGGAAAACCGCTCAAATTCCTGGTTGTTGGCGGCAAAATGCTTGAGCGATGTGCCCACGCCCTTGCTCTGGATGCCGTCAATGAGGCTGGCGGCTAATTCCCCGGCCAAAAACGGGTCTTCGGCAAAATACTCAAAGTTGCGCCCGCACAGCGGGGAGCGTTTCATATTGACACCAGGGCCAAGGATTACGTCTACGTTAAGCGCGATGGCTTCTTCGGCCAAGGCTTGCCCCATTTCATGCAGCAAATCGGCATCCCAGGTAGCTGCCAGGCTGGAAGCGGTGGGGAAGCAGGTTGCTGGGAAGCTGTTGAGCGCCAGTTCATGCACGTTGGGCACGCGGCGGATGCCGTGTGGCCCATCTGACACGATGAGTTCGGGTAGGTTGAGCCGTTCGACTGGTGTGGTTGACCAGGCGCTGGCACCCGTGCACAGCGCGGCTTTTTCTTCTAAAGTCATTTGGGACACAATTTTTTGAATTTTAGTCATGATAGACTCCTTTTCTTCTTTGTAAGTGGTGGCTGCTAGAAAGAATCGTAGACAGAGCGAATTTGTAAGGTTGCTTCGGCCTGAGCCACAGTCCAGCCGGATGGCAAGGGGCAGGTAACGGTAACGGCGCGTCCGGCCGGTAAATCAAAGTAGTTGTCGCTAAAGACGACATCGGCTCCGTCAAGTGAGAGTTCAACGAGGCGGGCGAGCGAACGGCCGTTTACCTCAATGCACAACTGCTCCCCTTTAACTTGACAAACGGCCGTTATTCCCGGCTCAGCCAACCGCAAATGCTTGGTTGGGGCAAAGAAAGCCGTTTGTCGGGCTATCAAGCTGTCGCCCTGCCACAATTCGGCAATGAAAATAAGATCGCGGCAGTTGTCATCGTTCACGTAGCTGTGTAAATCAAGCAGGTTGACCGTTGTCGTTGCCAGCGGTGCGGCTTCCACCGCTTCTTCACCTGCCGTCAATACCTCGCCGCCCAACGTTTCCAGCGACCACCGAACACGGCCGGCCCAGGCTTCCTGCTGGTCATTGGTGATATAAACACCTTGACGCGGCGGCTCGTCTTCAATGGAGAGCATAACCGGCGCGTAAAAACGGTGGGCGGCATAGTGTAGTGCCTTCCAACGGCCAAAATAATCGAGGCTTGACCAGGAAGCAACCGGCCAGCAGTCGTTCAACTGCCAATAAAGCGTGCCTGCAACCCGGTTGCGGTGCCGCCGCCAATGCTCCACCCCATAGCGAATCCCCTCTGCTTGCAGTACCAGACTCAAATAGACCAGCGACGGAAAATCTTTGGGCAGGCGAAAGGTGTCGAGCATTTGCCCCACCAT
This sequence comes from Anaerolineales bacterium, assembly GCA_020432595.1. Next base: position 7,189 of record JAGQGA010000004.1, read on the forward strand.
CAGGCTGTTGCCGCTGTTGTTCTTTTGGTGCTGCTCCATGATGTAGGAGGTCATATTCCAGTCGGCTTCTTCGGCAAAAGTGCGGATGGTGGCTAAGGGCGGCAGTGCCTGAAAGCCAAATTCGCTCATAAAGCGGGGGTATTGACTGCGATAGGCGGTAAAGGGTTGGCGGCCGTGCCACACGTCCCAATAATGGGCATCCCCTTGCGTTTGCCCCCTGGGGTTGGCAAAGGGGGTGTCAGACGAGGGGGAGCTAGGCCAGTAGGCGGTGTCGGGGTCGAGACCGGCGCACCATTCCGGGAGAGTTTGGTGAAAAAAGCGGTCGTAAGCGGCCTTGAGGTCTTGCAGCTCTGGCCGTTCCCAGCCCCAATGCACCCAGCCCTCTTCCATTTCATTGTTGCCACACCACAGTGCCAAGCTGGTGCGGTGGCGCAAGCGGCGTACATTTTCGGCCACCTCGGTGCGGACGTTTTGCAAAAATTCGGGGTCGTGCAGCGGATAGACGCTGCATGAGAAGATAAAATCTTGCCAAACCAAAATGCCGTAGCGGTCGCAAAGGTTGTAAAATCGTTCCTCTTCGTAAAAACCACCGCCCCAGACGCGCAGCATGTTTTGGTGCGTGTCAACTGCAGCGCGGATGAGCATTTCTAGCTGGTCGTCGGTGATGCGCGTGGGGAAGGAATCGGCGGGAATCCAGTTGGCCCCTTTGGCAAACATGACCACGCCGTTGACAACAAATTCAAACGAGCGTCCCCACTCATCTGTTTCCTGACGCAGTTCAATTGTCCGTAGGCCAAGCTGGTAGCTGCGCTGGTCGAGAACGGCCGTTCCTTCACACAACGTCACCACAACTTGATAGAGCGGTTGATCGCCGTAGCTGTTGGGCCACCAAAGCTGGGGGTTGGAGATTAGAGATTGGAGATTGAGGTTGGTTGATGCGTCGGCTTCGACAGCAAAAACCTCTCCATTGGGGGCGGTAATTTGCAGCCGTGCCGTCAATGGTTCATCTGTCCATTGCTCCAGCGTCAGCGCGGCTGAAATCGTCACTTGCCCATTGTCATGGTGCTGCTGCAGATGCACGTCGGCGAGCCGGGCACTGCTACCCGCTTCCACGCGAATATCTTTCCAAATGCCGATGGGTGGCAATTTTGGTCCCCAATCCCAGCCCAATTGGCAGGGGGCTTTGCGTAGGTAGGGGCCTCCGGCGATGCTGTGGTAGACGGTGGGTAACGGCCGTTTTGCCTCCTGCTCCGTGATGTAGTTCACCGGGGCGGCGAAGGCGATGTGCAGTTCGTTGTCACCGGCCTGTAGCAGTAGTTCTTTGATTTCCCAGCGGTATTGCCGGAACATGTTGTTGGTGTGGGCAAGGAAACGGCCGTTTAGCGTTACCGTTGCCAGCGTATCTAGCCCATCACAAACCAGCCAAATGTGCGACTGGTCTAAAAGTTCGGGCGTAACAGCAAAGCGATGGCGATATTCCCAATCCGTTTTTGCCACCCACTGCACTTTTTTTTCATTATCGCCCACAAATGGGTCGGGTATACGACCCAAGGCCAATAAATCGGTGTGTACGCCACCGGGGACGGCGGCGGGCAGCCATTCTTCGGTTCCTGCCTGGCAAAACTCCCAGGCACCTGTTAGAGATTGAATGTTCATAACAAGCTCATCTACTTGTAAGGCTTCATCAAACGGGCAATCTGTTTTGTAGCAAGTTACAGGTTGCAAGTAACAAGTCATCTCTGCTGGCAGCCACTTGCCACTTGTAACTTGCCACTTGCACCAGTTGTCAGGCACACTAGCCGCTAATGAGTCTTACTTGTTTTTCCAAACATCCTGCAAGGCACCATAGTTTAGAAGGATGATGCCTTCTGCTTCAACAACATCTTTTGCTTGTTGCGAAGTGAGAAAATTAAGATCTGCTTGGCGAATGGTGGCGCCGCCAGGGTCTATGGTTTGCAGTTCGGCATTGGCAAGACCGGGATGAACGGCCCACTCGCTTAACCCGGCCGGCAGTTCGCGCAAAAGCTGGGTATAGCGTGCGGCTTTTGTGGCTGGTTCAAGCTGGTAGCTATCCAGAAAGTCGTAGTCGTTGGTGGGGAACCCTTGGCTTTGTATTTTTTCGATGGCAGAACGGCCGAAAACGCGCAACGCTAGCCCATATGCCTTTGCCAGCCCAAACATCAAATCAACAATGTCCTCTCGGCCACCAAGGCGTAGGCAGTGCCAATCCAGGTGCGTTGGCTCTAGCCCGGTTGCCAACACCCATTCGATTTGCGCCCGAAATTCCAGTTCCAATTCAGTCAGGTTGACCTGGGCCAAGAAGTGGGGCATCTGCTCAAACTGGTAAAAGTAGCCCGCGTCATCAACCAGCGACGGCACCTGCTGCCGAGGTGTGATTGGTCCCCAGCGATAATCAGCCCACTCTGAAATCACGGTGAGGTGAACGCCAAAGGCGATGCCAGGGTGAGCAGCCAGGAAGCGCGTGGCGTGTAACGCCCAAGGGCAGGGAACCATGATGGTGGTAGAGGTGATGACTCCCGCCCGCAATCCACTAAAGATGGCCTCATTGACTGCGTGACACATGCCAAAATCGTCAGCGTTGATGATCAAGAGACGTGCATCCGCCGGATACCCTAGCATTTGGTTGGTTTGACGGATGGTCATTTATGCTGCTCTTTTGCCCAAATTAGCCCAGCCACAACCCCGCCCAGCCGTAAACGGCCGGGCTATATAGCGACGGCCGCTGAAGCGGCCTGAAGCGGTTGTGGTTGGTAAAAAGCCCGGTTTAGCGGGCGTTGTTAACCAGGCAGGCGATTTATCGCCTGCCGAATTCTGCCGGATCCGATTTTACATTTCCCACAACATCATTTCCTGATGCCATGCTTCATCATTGACAAGGTACGTCTCTTGGTATTCCCGAATCATTGGCTGAGACGAATCGCCCTCCACTCGTTCCAGAACCGGAATGATTGTATTTTGGGCATGATGTTCTTTTTGTCGTTCAACATACGCAATCACATTGGGCAAACGTTTGCCATCAAAAGAAAAAACGCCATAGCTCTCTTGCCAATAAAACGCTTTGTCAGGATATTGTTGATTGAAGTGTGCCGTTGCAACCCCTTTAACTTGCCCAATAAAAGTTGCTACTGCAATTTTGGGAGGAATCGAAGCAACCATATGCACATGGTCTTCCACCCCATTTAAACTAAACACTGTGCCGCCTAACCCAATGGCCTTAGCGCGGATAAAGTTGTAGACAATCGGCTCAACTGCGGACGTTAGGATCGCTTGGCGATTCTTAGTAGTCCAGACAACATGATAGAAAAGGCGATAATAAGCCATGATTGGGAAGCCCGATTCATCGGGCGTTGTTTACTAGGCAGGCGATTTATCGTCTGCCGGACTGCCGGACTTACACCGTTGACAGATCCCACTCTTCATAGATTTTGGGCACATCGTTGATCAGGCGCTGGGTGTAGGGTTGTTTAGGGTGCAGAATAACCTCATCAGCCGACCCGCTTTCAACAAACACGCCTTTTTCCATGATATAGACTGTATCCGAAACATAATAGGCCAGGCCAATATCGTGGGTAATAAAAATCGGCGTCATCCCAACCTCATCCCGTAGCTGTAAGAGATAATCTAGGATGGTGGCACGTGAGCAGGCATCAATCATGGATGTGGGTTCATCGGCCAGCAGGATTTTAGGTTTTAGCAGAAAGATGCGGGCAATCATGAGGCGCTGCTGCTGCCCACCGGAAAGCTCAAAGGGGTATTTGTTGGTTAGCTCCTCGAATTTCAGGTTGACAAAGCTGCACGCCTCTGTCATCATCTCGACTTTTTGCTCATAGGGTAGCCGGCCGCCCCCGCGCATGTTAATGCAATCTAGAAGCACAGAGTCAATCTTGTTAAAAATATTAAAGGAAGCAAAGGGGTCTTGAAAGATGGCTTGAATCTGCTGCCAATATGCTTTCCGCTTGCCGTGGGAGCTGATGTCGCGTTTTTCCCCCTGAAAATAGATGTCGCCTTCAGTCTCGCTGATCAGCCCTAGCAGCATTTTTGCCAGGGTAGTCTTGCCGCTGCCCGATTCACCAACGATGGAAATGACTTCGCCTTCTTTAAAATCGAAATCAACGTTGTTGACGGCAACGGTTCGTGTGCGGCCAAACCCAAATACTTTGGTAACGCCTTTGCCACTTAAGCATGATTTTCTTTTATCAGCCATTTTCCTGAGCCTCCCTGGCATAGATCTCTCTTAGTTCTTCTTCGGATATGACACAGCGGTAAGAACGGCCGTTACCTATCTCACGCAGCGGGACAGAATAGACTCGGCACTCAGGCCGCACATATTTGCAGCGTGCTGCAAAGCGACAGCCAGATGGCGGGTTTTTTAGGTTTGGAGGCACCCCAGGAATTGCTGCCAATTTTACATCCCGCAGCCCTTCCTCTGGCACAATGATTGAACCCATGAGACCCTTGGAATAAGGGTGAAGGGGATCAAACACGGCATCATGGGCACCGGCCTTTTCTACAATTTGCCCGGCATACATCACCATAATGTCGTCGGTCACGTTGTAAAGCAGCGGCAGCTCGTGGGTAATAAAAATCATGGCCTTAATGTAGCCATTGTCCATCAAGTTCCGCAGCATCTTGATGACCATCTTTTGCGAGGTCACATCAAGTGCCGATGAAGGTTCGTCAGCAATTAGCACCTGTGGCTTGAGGATGACCGAAATGGCGATGACGGTGCGTTGTTTCATACCGCCAGACAGTTCCACGGCATATTTTTGCAGTACTTCGGCCGGCAGCCCCAAGGACTCAAAAAGACCCTTTGCCATGTCGTAAATTTCTTGTTTGGTGGCGGTAGGGTCATGTGCCCGCACAACATCTTCAATGAAGTGGATGATCTTTTGCGTTGGGTTGAGCGCATTTAAAGCCGCTTGGGGAATGTAGGCAATTTCGCGTCCCAAAATAGATTTACGTACCTCATCAGGATCCATACCGGAGATGTTGTTGTCATCTATGATGATGTCGCCGCTGGTATAGTACAGTGGGGGGAAATAGTACCCCATTAGGCTGAGTGCCAGCGTTGATTTGCCGCAGCCAGATTCCCCGGCAACACCCAGCGATCTTCCTTCTTCAATGGCGAGAGAAACATGATCCACGGCATAGACATCTTCCCCAAACCGGGTGATGTATTTGGTGGTCAGTTCCCGAACGTCTAGCATAACTTTTCCCATATCAATCACCTACTCCCTCAATGCTGGGTTGAATACCTGGTCGAGACCGGTATTCATTAAATTCATCGAAAATGCAATTAGCGCGATGGTGAGAATGACAGGGAAATATGCCCACCATTTGCCTAGGATATGCGCCTGGTAAATCATGGCCCAGTTCATCATGAGACCCAACGTGGGCACTTCTGTTGTCTTGGGGCCAAGTCCTAAAATGGACAGCCCAGCCTCGGCCAGGATACCGGAGGAGATTTGCAAGATGAGTGCCATGATGACGTAGGAAGCGATGTAGGGCAGAATGTCTCTGACGATGATGTGGGTGATTGAATGACCGGAGAGCTTTGAGAGATTTACGTGGTCACGATTTCGCAAAGAAATAACTTGTGATCTGACGGCTCTGGCTGTCCATACCCATGAGGTGAAGCCGATGACAACGGCAATGGTGAAAGCTCCTCGTTGTTCTTGGCTAATACTGAATGAGATCAGGATGAGGAGGACGAAGCTGGGGATGACGGTAAACAGGTTGGTGATAAACATGATGATGTCATCTACAAAGCCACCGATGTAGCCAGACACCAACCCCAAAACCAAGCCAATGAGGGTGGCGATGGCACCGGCTACCAAACCGATTTGCAGGGAGACACCTGTGGCTCTGATGAGTTCTGTCAACACGTCGCGGCCAAAGTTGTCGGTTCCCAAGGGTAAAATGCGTACGTTGGGGACTTGGCTGATGTTGACGTAGGCTGTTTGGGGCACGGTGGCTGTTTCTTCCAGAACGGCCGTTTCTTCATTCATCTCCGCAATAACAGCCCCCTCAGTCCTTAGCAGCCCTTGAATGTTGTTGTTCAATCGAATATAGTAATTTCGATCAGCGTTGGTCATTCCGGGCAGCCGCGTGGTAGGGTCAAAGTTGTTAAACCACTGATCTAGAAGCTGTTCAGTGTTGGTAATGTCAATCTCGTTTTCGGCCATCCCATTGCCCACCAGCCAGGTCTGAATGGCTTGGCGATCTTCGTCGCCCAAGCGGTTGGCAATGCGCCGCTCAGCAGCCTCATCTAGATTGAGGGTGTAATACTTGGTGTTAATGCTGTCATAGACGTTAACATAAATTCCGGGTTCAAAAAATGTGCCCTGGGCGATGATCTTGAGCGGCGGGTCTGGTATCACCAGCGGGTAAATAATGACGCCTAGCACAATCGCCACAAAAATGACAAAGCCCGTAACGAATTTTCCAGATTGGAAGATTTGTTGAAGCATGTGTTTCATAACTGCATCCTCCTTATTTAATCGGCTTGGGCTGCCTTGATGCGCGGATCAAGGATGCCGTAGAATATCTCGAGCAGAAAGTTTGCAGTTAGTACCATGAGGGTGATGATCAAGGTGGTGGCTGAAATGAGTGGGTAATCTTGACCAAGAACGGCCGTTAAAATCGTCGAACCCAACCCCGGGTAGCTAAAAATAATTTCTGCCACCAAAGCCCCGCCAACCATTGTACCAATTGACAAAGCTAGACCCGTAATTTGTGGCAGCATAGCATTCCGAAACACATACCCAACAATTTTGCGATCCTTAATTCCCAAAAAGCGACTGTACTTTACATAATCCGCATTTAGCTCGTAGATAGACATCGCTCGCATACCAATTGCCTGACCACCAATCGTAATCAGTACGATTGACCAAAACGGCAGTTGGTAATGAACGATCACAGACCAAATAAACCTCCAGCTAAAATTAGGAATCAGGTCGAACCCATAGCCACCAGAAGTGGGAAACCACTTAAATGTAACCGCAAAAATAACCAGCATAATGATCGCCATGCCAAATGCTGGCAAATTACTGACAAAAATACTAACTGGCATCAGGATCTTATCAAACGTGCCCCGGCGGTAAGCAGCTAAAGCACCAAGCGTGTTGCCAATGATCCAGCCAACGATAATGGCCGGAAACTGCAAAGCAATCGTCCACAAAATAGAGGATTTAATAACATCAGCCACCGTGCGTGGATATTGGCTAAAGGAAAACCCAAAATCACCCCGAAATATATTTTTCATATAAAGGAAAAATTGTTCGAGCATGGGCTTGTTAGTGCCGAACTGTTCAGCATATTGCTCATAAATGGCCTGAACCCCAGTTGTATTGCTCATACCTTGAGCCAACCTAGACACAATGGCCGCTACCGGATCACCCGGCATCAGGCGCGGCAGGATAAAGTTCAGGATAAATGCAGCGACTAAGGTTACAAAGAACCAAGCCAGCTTATTCATAAAATAATTGCGGTACCCCTTCAACGCAACACCTCCTCTATATGCAGATTTTGGAATGTGGAATAAATGTCTGCAACCCGCAAACAACCAGAGGTTGCAATTTTTGGCAACTAACAGTTGCCAAACTGCGGATTTCTTCTCTGCTTGATGGACACCCCCCTTCTTGGCGTGCCACTTGAAAAAAAAGCCATGTCCCGATTTGTCGGGACATGGCTTTTTGCATGACGGTTACTTTTTACGGATTAACCAACTCTAGGTTATAGAGGCCAGCGATACTCCAGCCGTCGGTCAAGTTAAGCGGCGGAACTGGTGGGTTGGTGCCATCACCATCGTAGGGGAAGTTTGTCCAAACGGATTCGTTTACCGTGTGGAAGTTTTGCGGACGATACATGAGCGTGAAGGACGGTACATCGGTCAGGTAAATTTCAACCAACCGCGTATACATCTCATTCAGTGCCGCAGGATCGGTCTCGCCGGGGATGGCCTGAATCAGCTCATCAGCTTCAGGATTGGAGTATTTACCCCAGTTACCATTCCAGTTGCTAGCCAGGCCGATGAATTCAGAGCTAAGCAGATGACGGATACGGCTCCAAGGCTGCGTCGGGCCAGCACCATCGCTCCACATCATGAAGATGTCATACCCTTCGGGCAGTGGCTTGTCAGATACGGTGACAACGGTTTGGTAAACAGACCATTCGGGATAGTTCGTCGTGATTTCGATGCCGATTTCAGCACCAGCAGCAGCTACTACCTCAATGGCAGCTTGCCAGTCAGACCAACCATTGGGGCAGGTAGCAACATAGCTCAGCTTTTCGCCATTGTATTCACGCCAGCCATCGCCATCGCTGTCAACGATACCAGCTTCGTCAAGCAGTGCTTTGGCACCTTCGATGTCGTTGCCAACCCATTGCAAGCTGGCTACAGCGTCATGGTCAAAGAGAGCCTGCTCACCGGGGGTTGGGTTCATGAGCGAGCGCGGAACTTGCTCGAACGTAGCCGACTGGTTGGTCATAGCGTTGGCAATGATGGTGGGATAATCAACAGCAATAGCAATTGCTTTACGAATGGCAACCTGATCCAAACCAGGGGAATCTGGGTTGAAGAAGGCAGTGGGGAGGCTAGCACCAATGCCATAGGGAGCTTCAGGTAGGTAGGTAGAAATGGGCAGGCCATCTTTCAACCATAGATCCTGAACATTGGAGTTAAACTGTTGGCTAACATCTACCTCACCAGCTTGCAGAGCGGTTGTACCGGCCGCATTATCCTTGAAAATGGTGTGGGCAATGTATTTGGGAGCCGGCAGTTTGCCCCACATGGAGGCATCTTGGCCCCAATAGTTGTCGTCACGAACGAAGACCACTTTGGAGTCATCAGCAAAGTAGGGGCCATAGGGGCCGGAGAAAACAACGTCTTCGGCTGTGTCTGCTGCCAGTGCAGTAGCATCGCCACCCGTGCGTTCTTCCAATGCTTCGGTCCATGCTTTCTGCATGACGTAGTTAGCGGTTAGGTAAGCTTCAACGATCAGCGGATTGACGGCGTTGCCATCAGCATCCAATTTGGCTTTAACCATAACGGTTTGATCATCAACGGCAACGATGTCTTCAATGTAATCTATGTTGCCAGCACCCGTACCGGTGTTATATTTGACATGGGTCGCCCAAGTATAGGCAACATCTTCAGCGGTTACGGGGGTGCCATCGCTCCAATGAGCAGCAGGGTTGAGGCTGAAGGTAATCTCGGTACGCGCATCATTCCATGCGTAGTCCCCATCTGCCAACAGCGGATATACTTGACCATCAAGCATGTTGAACAGGTACGGGGTCTCGAACATGAGGACGCGAGCGTTGTCTCCCTGAGAAATCGCCATGTTGTTGTTGCTGCTGGAGTAGGGGTTGTACCCAACGAGGGAACCCCACTGGAACCCGTTGTAATAGAGGGTTTCGTTCCGGGGCAAAGCGTTCGGGTCAGCTTCTACAGCTTCTTCTTCTACTGGAGCAGCTTCTTCGGCAGGCGCGGCTTCTTCAGCAGCGGCTTCTTCGGCAGGCGCGGCTTCTTCGGCAGGCGCGGCTTCTTCGGCAGGCGCGGCTTCTTCAGCGGGCGCAGCTTCTTCTTCAGCAGGTGCGGCAACCTCTTCCTGGGCTG
>JAGQGA010000004.1:16927-24561 GCA_020432595.1 Anaerolineales bacterium
GCTCAGCGGCTGGTTCAGCGGCTTCTTCCGCAGCCGGTGTTGACGAACCGCAGGCGCTTAACGCAAGGACAAGCACAAGCAGCAAGCCAACAACGATGAAAAACAGACTTCTTTTGTGTTTCATAACTGTGTTCTCCTCTCTAAAGGGTGATTTTTGCAGTTCCATATGACAAGGCCTGTTGTAGGACTGCAAAAGTCTGATAAATTATTTGAGGTCTGGTTACAGACATCTCTTCGCCTATAATTATAACATATCAAACAGAAAGGGGTTTGTCTATCAAGTTTTTGGATGATTTTGCTAATGGTAGGGTTGGTAAAATAGGTGAAAGATGATAGCTGGGCGTACTGGATTCTCGTAATAGTTACCCAAATTTGTTGTAATGGCGTTGCTTTGGGTAACTTTTTTATGAATCTACCTGTTTCGGTGTAAGGGGCTTAGTTGTGATCTAGACCGAGGTTTTTTAAATGAGCAAGGTAGTGAAGCCGATTGTGCAGGATGGGATGTTGTGGGTGGGCGGTCGAGAAACGGCCGTTTCTCCTCCCATCCCCTTAAACTCGCCTCAATGGTGCGACTGGCTCAGCAGCCATAAGCAATTTAAATATAAAGGAACCGCCGGGCATTTTTCAGCACGGCGCGAGACGCGGCATGGCAACGAATACTGGTATGCTTACCGGCGTCGTAACGGCAAACTGAACAAAGCCTATTTGGGTAAACTAGATGAACTGATACCAGTGCGGCTTGAACAAGTTGCAGCCAATTTAGCTGGCAAAACCGTTCTGGCGCAGCTATCTCTGGCGGTAGATTCTCCGGGCGATGCGATTCACGAATCCCGACTCAACAGCACTTTCCCCATCATTGCCAAAACAAGACCACCCGTTTTGCCCCCCAATTTGGTGCTTCGCCCTCGCTTAACGGACAAGATCAGAACACCGATTACCTTTATTTCTGCGCCCGGTGGGTTCGGCAAAAGCATTCTGCTAAACATTTGGCAGCAGGAATGCTGTGATATGCCTGTGGCTTGGGCTACATTAGACGCTGACGACAATCATTTGCTGCGCTTTTGGTCTACCGTCATCATGGCTTTACGGGCCGTGCTGCCCGGTTTTGGGCAAGAGCTAATGCCCTATCTGCAATTACCCTCAACCATTTCGCCCACGGAAATTGTCACCCGGTTAACCAACGAATTTGTTTGTCCTGACGGCAAGCCCTTTTGTGCCGGGCTGGTTCTGGATGATTTTCACCATATTCAACACCCAGATATCCACACTTCTTTGCAGACCTGGCTGGAACGTCTACCGCCTTCATTGCAGTTGATCATTTCTAGCCGCTTCCGACCGCCGTTGGCATTAGGTCGGCTGCGGGCGATGGGGCTTGTGACTGAACTGGATTTGGATGATTTACGGTTTACGCTTGAAGAAGGTATGGATCTGTTTCGGCGGCACGTTAGGGAGTCAACCTTGGCCTATGGCGACATTGAAACCTTGGTGAAGCGCACGGGTGGTTGGGCAGTTGGGTTAACCCTGGCCGGATTGTCGTTGAATAAGCAGCAAGACCAACGGCATGTGCTTGATTCGTTTAGCGGTGCTCATCTTTTTTTTCGGGAGTATTTTATGGAGACGGCGCTGCATCAGCAGTCAACGGCCGTTCAGACATTCCTCCTCAAAACATCCATCCTCAAACAGCTAACGGGTGCCTTGTGCGATGCTGTGACCGGGCAAACAGATGGTGAGCAAACATTAACCCACCTGTGGCAGCAAAACCTCTTCATCACCCGTTCCGAAGAACAGGCATGGTATCGTTACCATGACTTATTTGCTGAAATGTTACGCAATCAGCTACAAGCCCAGTTCCCCGACCAAATTCCTGTTCTGCACCGTTTGGCGGCAGCCTGGTACGAATCGCGCAACATGTTGGCCGATGCCGTGAGCCATTTACTCTTTATAGAAGATTGGGAAGGGGCAGCCGAAGTCATTGAAGATGTTGGTTTGCGCGAACTGGCCGAATCGGGCGAAGATTCGCGCCTGCTGCGCTGGCTGCAGCAATTACCGGAAACGGTTGTCCAACATCACAAAACCTTACTGTTTGTCTATCTCCGTCTGGCAAATTTGGCACTGCACCCCCGCGAAGTCGAGCGGCTGCTGCTGCGTATTGAAGCCAATATTTTAAGTAAGCCGGCCGCGTTAACACCAGATGAAGAAGAGGTTTTGGCTGAAATTAACAATATCCGCCATTATGTAGCCGACGACTTTTCAACCATCTCTCGCTTGTTGGGCGGGGAGGAAGATAATTCCCGCTGGCAACTGCTGGATGAATTAATGCTGGTAGAAATCTACCATAAGCCCAAACCAGAAGGTGCTGAACGCCTGCTACGAGAACTATATGATAAGGCGTATGAACAGAAAAATTTATTTGTTATGTTGATTGCCGGAGCCTCGATCACCAATAAGGCATTTCTCGCGGGACATTTAAATCGGAGCGAAAAATTTGGCTACCTGGTTCTACAACAAGTGCTTTCCTTGCGGGGCAAACTGCCGGAGCCAGCCAGTATTGTCCTGGAGGCATTGTGCCGTGTTAGTTTTGAACGCAATGAGCTGACCAGAGCAGAACAATTTTTGCAGCAGGCGATGGCGGTTGACCCCAACCCAACGAGTTCCAATATGCCCATGTCAATTGCCATTGCACGAGCTAAACTACAGTCGGTTCAGGGGCAGCACCAAGCAGCACAAGCTACAATACAGGCTGCTCGAGAACTTTACGCACGGCGACCATCGGGTTCCTGGCGGAAGCGCGATTTAATCGCGTATGAAGCATGGTTTTGTGTGCGGCAGCGCAAATGGGAGGAGGCGGAATGGTTGTTAACTGAAGCGGCTACAGAAGAAGATCATCCACTGTCACAACTGGTGCGGGCTGATATGCTGTTGTCGCAGGGGCGAGCCGCAGCCGCCGAAGCGATGTTGGTTGACTTAGTTGCCAAATATCCGCATGGCTTTCCTAATGAAGCGGTGCTGGAGGCGCGGGTTATGTTGGCATTGGCCTTATTCAAGCAGCACAAACTGTATCAGGCGCGACAGGTGCTGGCCGAGGCAATACGTTTGGCGGCTCCAGAGCGATTTATACGGCCGTTTCTCGACCGTGGCTCTCAATTGTTGCCGCTGTTGGTACTCTCTCTGCACACCCAAAGCCTCACCACAAAATGCCAAGAGTTTGTCCACGAGATTTTGCAGTTGTTAGGGTATATTGAAAACGCCACCGAATTATTACCCATGGAAAATCTAAAATTATTGACGTCGGCGGCAGCAGTTACAGAGCGCGAGCAAGATGTTTTGCAGCTCGTTAGTGAAGGGTTGTCGAACCGGGAAATTGCCGTTGAGCTATGTATTTCACCAGGGACGGTGAAAACACATCTGGCTAATACATTTATGGCAAGCTGGATGTCAACAATCGGGTGCAGGCCGTGGCTGAAGCGCAGGCGTTGAAGTTGATTTAGCTGGTGGTTGGTGGCTAGTGGCTGGTGCATAGTGACTCTTTTTACCAACCACCAGCCACCAGCCACTAGCGAGGATAGACATCCTTGCCTACGGGTCGGCGGGCAAGAGCTGCTGGAGTGGCGAAGGCGTGGGGCTGGGTGTTGGGGGTGGCGTGGGGTTGGGGTTGGTGAGGGAGAAGCCGTAGGGTGCCCAGGTGGGGTGGCTGCTGATGGCATCGTCTTGGGTGGCGGGGACAGCCTCACGGGTTTCGAGGTTCATAATCAGCAGGTTGTCGTTAAAGATGAAGGCCAGTTCCTGGCCGGTTGGCCCCCAGGCCAACGACTGCTGCTCGCGGGGGAAGCGGCTGTTTTCCCCGACGGGGGGGTAAATTTGCCGGCCGTTGCTGCCGTCACTGTCCATGAGCCAAAGCGTGTAGTTGCTGCGCTGGCTGTTGAGGGGGTCGGTGGCTTGCAGATAGGCAAGTTGGCTGTTGGGCAGGGTGGGGGTAAGAACCGATGTCCAGTACAGGTTCGCCCACATGCCGGACTGGTTAAGCAGCTTAACGGCCGTTTCGCTACGCACATCTACTATCCAGCTATCAAACACAAGCTCTTCGGGGGTGGTGCTGCCATGGGTGGTGAAGGTCAGATAACGGCCGTTTGCCGACCAGCTCAGTGTCGGCACCCACACCCAATCCGATAGCGTGTTGTACTCCGTAAACCGCTGCAACACGCGGCGGCGGTCGGCCGTTGTAGCGGGGTTAGTGTCAATAACCCCCACCTCGTTGGCAAAACTGTAGCCAATAAGCTGCCCCTGGGGCGACCAGGCATAGTTGCCCCCCCACCAGCCATAGGTTGCTGGGTATGACTCGACAAGCTGCCTGGGTTCAAAGCTGTTGCTCAAGATTGTGCCCAGCCACAGATCATTGTTAGCCTCCCAGCCGGGGGGCAGGTCGGTGGGGATGGCGGTACTGTAGGCAATGTCTAGCTGGTCACTGCTGGGATCCCAGTCAGCCCACAGGACGTTGCTCACCTCAAGCGGGCGCGGCTGGGCATCCTGTTCGGTGCCCACTACCCACAAGCTGTTGCCAAAGCGCGTGGTGCTGCTGAGAACACGGGTATAAAGCAGGTGACTGCCGCTGGGCGACAGGCGAAAGACGCGGCCATCGAGGTTGCCGCCGGTATTGAGCGATTCGGCAAAAGCGGTGGAGCCGCGCAGCAGCAGAGCCTGTCCACCATTAATGTAGGCCAGCGTACCGGTAAAATTGATGTTGCCCGTGCCTCCGCCAATGCCAACCATGACAATCTCATCCTGTGTCGGTTCAACAATGGTCACTTGAGTAACAAAGCGTTCGGCTTCCAGTCCATCACGAAAGACGATGCGAATCGTCTGTTCCTGCAAACCGGCTTGCCCAGGCTGAATAATGCGCGGCGGGTCATCGGCCGCCATGGTTTCGTTGCGCACGATTTTGCGCGAGAAAGGAATACTCTGCGGCACAATTTCTACGCTTTCGCTGACGCGCACAATGGTAATGGTGAGGTTGTCGCTAAGTGGGGTAAAAAGGGGTGGGGTAACTTCGTCGCTGGGGTTCAGGGTGATGTTGGCTTCATCGAGCAGTTCACGGACGGTGGTGGCCTGGCTGCTGAGGGTTTGCTGTTGGCCGTCGGCAATGAGGGTGAGGGTGTTGGGAGTGGGGGTTGACGCTTCCTGAATGGGCGAGACGGGCTGGCTGCAACTGGCAAGTAAGCCAAGTAGCAGGTAACAAACTGCCAGGGTCGTTACCTGCCACTTGCTACTTGCTACATTATGCATTTTTCCACAAAGCACTGACCTCAGGGGAGAGCGAGTCGGCAATGGCGTCGCTGAGGTCTTTGTCAATCATTTTTTTGACGCTGCGAAAAACGGCCGTTGTTGGAATCTTCGCAAATTGCCAGTCCGTGTTGCCGCTGCGACGTGATACCTGGTTCAAAAACTCCTGCTGGCTCAAGGTCTTATCCTGAAAGTGCAGCAGCCAGAAAACTCGTGTCACATCTACTCCCAATTCCTCCGGGAGTGCCTTGGCAAGCTGCTTTTTCGTGCGTCCATCCAAATTGAAGCCCAGTGTCTTGAGAACGGCCGTGCTCCAACGTTTGGCATGCATTTCCGTTCGCAGGCTGCCCATTGTTTGCACCTGGGTAAAGTAGCTTTGTAGATCCGTTCCGTTTGCCATCATTCCTCCACTTCTGTATACTTATATGTCGTTTTACGGTGAAATTATATCTGATTCCGTGAAATTCGGACACGTTTACAAGCAATTTCCCCAACTTTGGGACAAAGAAAACGCACAGCAACGGCCAACAAGCGGGAGATGGCTGCATTTCTCGTTGTTATTGCTTGGTTGCTGTTTGAAAAGAGCAAATTGCCGAAAATTTAATTGCGAAAGGAATTACGAAGATGGCCGATCATATTAAAATTGTAGCAGAGCCGCGTGAGGTAGTGGGTAAGCAAGTGCGGGCGCTGCGTCGGGAAGGGTGGATTCCCGGTGTGGTTTATGGGCAGAATGAGCCAACGAACGTGCAGATGGAGTGGAAGGCACTGCGTCGGGCACTGCGTGAAGCTGGCACCAGCCACCTGGTGGATCTACAGATGGATAATGGCGTGCGTACGGTTCTGGTACGCGAGATTCAGCAACATGCCACCCGTGGGGATATTGTCCACGTGGATTTTATGGAAGTAGACACCAAGACCGAGATCACGGCCGAAGCGGCCATTGTTTTGGTTGGTAAGCCCCATGTAGACGTGCCCGGTACGGTCATTCAAACGCAGCAAACAGTCAACATTTCTTGTTTGCCTGATGATTTGGTTGCTGAAATTGAGGTAGATATTTCCTCTATTACCTCTGCACATGATTTGGTACACGTGAGCAATATTGTGGCTCCCAAGGGGGTGACGATTCTGGACGATGGCGAGATTTTGGTGGCTCGTTATGAAGCTGAGCGTATTGCTACAGAAGGAGAGGATGAAGAAGGGATGGGTATCTTCTCGCCTGAAGTAGAAGTGATTAGCCGTGCCAAGGACGACGATGATTTTTAATCATCGAACCTGTTTTTTTGCGTGATCATTGGGGTCTGACAAAGCCTTGTCAGACCCTTTTGTTTTATGATGTGGCGGGAACGAGTTGGATTGTGCGCCATTTTGCTGCTGGCGCTGGTGCTGCGCTGGACAGGGCTGGGTTGGGATGGGTATAACCATTACCATCCCGACGAGCGATATATTACCTGGGTGGCAACGACGATTGAGTGGCCGGCCGACTGGTCTACCGCATTTAACCCGGCGCAATCAACTTTTAACCCATACTACTGGCCGCCGGGGGCGGAAAGCCAGGGGATTGAGGTGCTGCAAGACCAGCCGCGCAAATTTGCCTATGGGCATGTGCCGCTGTACGCGGGGGTGGCGGTGACGCGGCTGCTGGAATGGGTGGGGCCATCGTTGCGCTCACTGTTGCCGGTCGACTGGCCGTTGGTGCGAGATGTACTAAATGGGGTGGAGGCGGTGGAGTTTCGTCATTTAACGGCCGTTTCCCGCGCTCTCACCGGTCTCATTGACGTTGGCACTGTGTGGCTGGTTTTCCTGCTGGGGCGACGGCTGTACGGAACGGCCGTTGGCCTCCTCGCCGCCGCCTTTCTCGCTGTCAACGTCATGCACATCCAGCTTGCCCATTTCTTCATCTCCGACCCCTATGTGACCTTTTTTGGCGTGGCGGCAGTGTATTGGCTGGTGGTGGCCGTGCAAGAAGGCGGGGAGGGGCGTGGGGCGCAGGGCGTGGGGCGTGGGGCGGTTTGGGTGGCAGCCGTATTTGTGGGGTTGGCGATTGGCTCCAAATTTGGCGCGGTGCTGCTGCTGCTGCCGCTGACGGTGGCGATTTGGTTTATTTCTGTTGATCTTTCAGAATTTGAACCGCAAAGTTCGCAGAGGACGCAAAGAAAAGAAGCAAAATCTTTGCGTTCTTTGCGGTTCAATGTGAATCAGAATCGGTTTGTGGGGCGGCTGGTGGGGGCGGGGTTGGTGGTTTTTGCCGCCTTTTTTGTCACCAACCCGTTTGCCGTTTTAGACCAAAGCTGCGAGCTGCTGACACCAGCGGTACAGCTTGGCTCAGTCACTATTCCTGCCATTGATTGGCGTTCATG
>JAGQGA010000004.1:24661-30889 GCA_020432595.1 Anaerolineales bacterium
TATTTGGACAACATTTTGCTGCAAGGGCGAATGGTGCGCGGCGAGTTGAATGCCCCCTTTACCTTCCAATATGACGATACCACGCCGTATCTCTACTATTTGGAAATGCAGTTTAAGGCGGGGATGGGGCCGCAGCTGGCAGTTCCGGCTTTTTTGGGGTTTGCTTGGGTAGTTTGGGGAGTTTTGGCACGCAAAGGCGCAAAGGCGCAAAGGTGGAATGGCAGCGCGGATGACGCGGATCGAAGCGGATTTTCGCGGATTGAGGGAAAAGAAATACGATTAGCCATATTTAGACAGCTTCTTAGCGGCTTTGCGGCTTTGCGTGAACGATTGTTACAAGCTGACCCAGCGCAGCTTGTGATTTTGGCGTTTTTGCTGCCGTTTTTTCTTAGCACGGGCAATTTTTATGTCAAGTTTATGCGCTATTTGCAGCCGATGGTGCCGTTTCTGATGGTGTACGGGGCAGCTCTGATTTGGCAACTGCGGCCAACTTGGCTGAGGTGGGGGGCGGTGGTGCTAGTGGGGGGAGGAACGGCCGTTTATGCCCTCACCTTTGTCAACCTCTACCAGCAAGAACACCCCTGGATAACCGCTTCCAAATGGGTCTATGACAACATTGAGCCGGGGACGCTGATTTTGAGCGAGCAGTGGGACGATGCCCTGCCAACGACGCTGCTGCTGCCCGACGGCCTGCGGCGGCGCGGCGAATACGGCAATGCCGAACTGACCTGGCTGACGGGCAGCGAAGCGCGGGACAACGAGGCCAAGCTGGACGACAATTTAGCACTGCTGGCCGAAGCCGAATACCTCACCCTGATGTCGAATCGAGTTTACGGGGTGGTGCCGCGCACGGGCGACCGTTTCCCCATTTCCAGCCAATATCACCAACTGCTGCTAGACGGCAAGCTGGGGTATGAGGTGGTGTGGATAAACGGCCGTTTTCCCCACCTTGGCCCCCTCCGGCTCATCCCCAACACCTTCACCTGGCCCAGCCTCCATCCCAACCCCGTCATTGCCGACTACCTTGCCGACCAAAACGGCCTTAACTGGGGTCGCCTCGACGAAAGTTTTACAGTCTATGACCAGCCACTAACCATCATTTTCCAGAACAAAGGACATCTTTCGGCGGCGGAGATGAAGCGTCTTTTTGTGCTACAATCATCAAACTAGGTCTCATCACCTGTCGTGAGATGTGATATGATGAATGAAGGTGCGGTTTCATGGTTGTTTGGACTGATTACATGCGGTATCGGGCGAAGCTTCGAGGGTTTGATCTAGAAAAACTAGAGCAAATTGTGACCCATTCGGCTGAACATTATTATGATATTGAGACAGGGCGCACAGTTGTAATTGGGCGGTACGACACACAATTGGTTATTTTGCCTTACGAAATGGCTGCGGATGTGATTACGCCAATAACAGTTCATACAACGACTCGTCAGCAAATTAACTTTCGGCTGAAAGCAGGGAGATTTATTAATGAATAAAACAAGCATGAGATATTTTGAAGAGGAAGACATTTTGCATTTAGTGGTTTCAGATGAGCCAGAAGCAAATAGCATTGAATTAGGGCCAAACATCACTGTTGAGTTAAATGAGAAGGGAGAACTTATTGGCGTAGAAATCCTAAATGCATCATCTTTTCTTCGAGATTCAATTATGGAATCCATCCAGTTCAAAATGCTACAGACTGCTACCTTTCAAGCTGCTTAACAAGCACTCAAGGCTGATTTGTGTGGATTATGGTTAACAAACGGCCGTTTTCCCCCTCCACCTACCTCTTCCTCACCGTCTTTGTCGCCGGCATGAGCACGCTGGCGATTGAGTTCACCACCAGCCGGATGCTGCAAACGGTGTATGGCACCTCCAATTTGGTGTGGGCCAACGTCATTGGGCTGGTGCTGCTGTTTCTCACGCTGGGGTATTTTCTTGGTGGGCGGCTGGCGGACAAACGGCCGTTTCCCCCCACCTTCTACCTCCTCGTCACCTGGGCCGGGTTCGCCAGCGTCTTCTTTCTCCTCCTCACCAGCGTCATTCTCAAAACCGCCGCTGCTGCGATGGCGGCCATCAACGTCGGCGCACTGGTTAGTTCGCTGGTAGCGGTGGTAGTGGCACTGGCGGTGCCAATTACGCTGCTGGGGTGCATTTCCCCCTTTGCCATCCGGCTGGCCGTCACCGATGTGGCCGAGGCGGGGCGGGTTAGCGGGCGGATTTATGCCATTTCGACCTGGGGAAGCTTGCTGGGGACGTATTTGCCGGTGCTGGTGGTGATTCCGACGGCGGGGTCGCGGTTAACGGCCGTTATTTTTGGCGGTTTGTTATTGGTGATTGGGTTGTTGGGTTATTGGCAGATGGCACAAACAGGACGGCGTGCCATTTTTCTGCTGCCGCTGCTGCTCGTTCCGGCGGTGCTGGCCTGGACGCGAGGTGGGATCAAGGCTTACGAAGGGCAAATTTTTGAGGCGGAGTCGCCCTACAACTATGTGCAGGTCGTTCGCAGCGGCGACTGCAACTATTTACTGCTTAACGAAGGACAGGGGATTCATTCATTCTACTGTGACGGCGGGCGGGTGCCGCGTGTGTCGGTGTGGAGCATTATGTTGGCCGCGCCCTACTTTAATGAGCAGCCAACCCTCAACAACATGGCGGTGATTGGGCTGGCGGCGGGGACGATTCCCAAGCAGTTTACGCAGGTGTTTGGCCCGATTCCGATTGACGGGATTGAGCTGGATCCGGTGATTGTGGCTGCCGGACGGGAATATTTTGGGCTGACGGAGCCGAATATCAACGTGATTGTGGGCGACGGCCGTTATGAGTTGAACCGGCTAAACGGCCGTTATGACCTCATCACCCTCGATGCCTACAAAGTCCCCTACATCCCCTGGCACCTGACGACGCGGGAGTTTTTTGGCGAGGTCAAGGCTCATTTGAGCGACCATGGGGTGATTGCCATCAACGTGGGGCGCGCCCCCAACGACCGCCGTTTGGTGGATGCGATGGCGGCGACGCTGCATCAGGTCTTTCCTTCGCTCTATGCCATTGACGTGCCGGGGTCGTTGAACACGATTCTGGTGGCGACGGTGGGGGAAACAACGGCCGTTAATCTCGCCACCCATCTCGCCGCCCTGCCCGAAACCACCGACCCCCTGCTCCGCAGCGCCATCGAAATTGCCGCCGACAACCTCGTCCCAGTTGGCTCCAGCGACATCGTTTTCACCGACGAACGCGCCCCGGTAGAAACCATCGTAGACACCCTGGTCATTCGCTATTTGCTGCAAGAAGGGGCGGCCGGCCTGCCCGGCATCCGGTAGGGGCGTATCGCATACGCCCTTTTAGAATAGGACGCAGATTTACCTGATTTTCCTGATTTTTATTATCAGGTTCATCAGGTAAATCTGCGTCCCATTTTTACCGCGATTGAACGTAGCGGGTGAGATAGTCGGGCATGGGGATGCCGGGGGTGAGGCGGGGGTCATCCCAGGGGGTGCCAAACTGTTGGGTAATTGGTACCACGCCAGCCCATACGGGCAGGGCATAATCTTCATCGTCATCGCCGGGCGGACCAATGCGGATCTTGGCCGAGGCGCTGTCAATGGGCACGGCGATGATGCTGGTGGCTTTGGTTTCGGTGGCGTTGGGCTGGCGGGCATCATCCCAGCGGCCGGGAATGAGCTTTTCGGTGAAGGTATAAAGGGCTTCCATTTTGGCTTCGGGGTCGTCAATGATGTGGCCTTGCCCAAACAGCACCGCAGAACGGTAGTTCATTGAATGGTGAAAGACGGAACGCGCCATCACGAGGCCATCGAGCAGGGTGATGGTGATGCAGATGGGGTTGCCCTGCTGGATGGTTTTGAGCATCCGGCTGGTGGTGGCTCCGTGCAGCAGCAGGGTGTCGCCTTGGCGGGCGTGAATGGTGGGGATGACAAACGGCCGTTCCTCCACCACAAACCCCACATGGCAAATATACGCCTCGTCAATAATCGGGTAAATCGTTTCCTTGTCGTAATGCCCCCGGTCCGGTACCCGCTTAACGCGGTTTAGGTCAGTTTTGGCAAATGTGGTCATTGTAAAATTCCTTCTTGTTTGTTTGATTTAAATAGTGTCGAGCATGGCGGCAGAAACTGCCAATGCCCCACGTTGGCGGAGCTGATCAGCAGCGTTAACCCGATCTCGTTCTTCACGATTTTGACCAAGTTTCCATTTACCAACCATTTTCGTAATATTAACCTCAATCCCGACAATAGCAGTCAGCATTTGGGCAATATACTCTTTTGGCGCATCGGTCATTTTCCAAGCCTTCTCGGTCTCAGCACGCTTTTCGTGATCCCGCGTGAGTTGCGCGACTACGCCGCGAATAAACGTTTCATCCTCCCGAACCTTTATCTTGCCATACACATGCACTGCCTGATAATTCCACGTCGGAACCTGCCGGTGGGACTCCTGCTTGCTTGGATACCAGTTTGGCGAAATATACGCATCGGCTCCAGAAAAGATGACCAATACATCGTCCCCATCTTTGACTTCTTGCCACAGCGAATTTGCCCGTGCCACATGCGCCAGTAAACAGCCTTGTTCCCCTTTTTCAGGTTTTAGCAAGAAAGGGATGTGATTGGCGTTGAGACCGTTCGCACCATTGAGGACGATAATGCCAAGTGGATACTCTGTAATGAGACGATTTAGCTCTTCGGTTCGCGCTTCTGCAAAATGTTGTGGTAGGTACATTCAACTCCTTCAATTCCTGCTCAACTTAACGATGAGCTCGTCTTCTGTCACTCTTTTCAGTATAGTATGTTAATTGTGGCTCCCCAGCAAGAGCCAAAACTAGGCAAAGTGATGGTACCAGATGCGGCAAAAACAGGAAGCAGATGCGTTTGCCCTGGCGGTGGGGCCGTTGGACAGTGAATTACCGCTAACCTGGCAGCTTTATCAGGCGTTGCAGCAGGCGGTGTTGCAGCGACGATTGCCGCCGGGGTTGCGGCTACCTTCCACGCGGGACATGGCTCAGCTGCTGGGGGTGTCGCGCAATACGGTGGTGAACACGGTAGGGCAGTTGGTGGCGGAAGGGTATTTGGAAACGGTGCCAAAGTCGGGGACGTATGTGGCGCGACGGCTGCCGGAGGAGATGCTGCATGTGGCGGAAAAAGAGGCACGGCTGCGGGAGCAACGGGTGGGAGAAAGGAATAAACGGCCGTTATCCCCCCAAGGCCAGCAGCTACGGGATGATCAAGGGGCGTTTGGGCAAACGGCCGTTTCCTACCCCACCTTTGTCACCGGCATTCCCGACCTCGCTGCCTTCCCTTTTGACCTGTGGGGGCGGCTGGTGAGCAAGCAATATCGGCAGGGCAAGCGGGAGCTGTTTGGCGAAGTGGGGCATGGGTCGGCCGGCTACCTGCCGCTGCGCCAGGCCATTGCCACCTATTTGCAAACAGCACGCGGCGTGCGCTGCCAGCCAGAACATGTGCTAATTATCAACGGGTCGCAGCAAGGGCTGTATTTGGCCGCCCATATTTTGCTGGAACCAGGGGCGCAAGTGTGGGTTGAAGAGCCAGGCTATTTAGGGGCGCGGGCGGCGTTGGGCAGCACCGGGGCAACGCTGGTGCCTGTGCCAGTAGGAGCCGAAGGGCTTGAGGTAGCGCAGGGCGTGGCAATTGCGCCAACTGCCCGCTGTGCCTATGTCACACCCTCGCACCAATATCCGCTTGGCAGCACCATGAGCCTTGCCAACCGCATCGCCCTGCTCAACTGGGCCGAGGAAAGCGGAGCCTGGATCATTGAAGACGATTACGACAGCGAATATCGCTACAGCGGCCAGCCACTGCCATCGCTGCAAGGGCTAGACCAAAACGGCCGGGTGATTTATGTGGGAACGTTTAGCAAGGTGATGTTCCCCAGCTTGCGTCTGGGTTATTTGGTAGTGCCGCCTGATTTGGTGGCACCATTGGCACGGCTGCGGGCATTGGTGGACAGCCACACCCCAACGGCGGTGCAAGGGGCGATGGCGGAATTTATTGTCGAGGGGCATTTTGTGCGCCACATTCGCCGGATGCGGCAGCTTTATGGGGCGCGGCGGGTGTATTTTGCCGAAGCAGCGGCGCGGGAATTGGGGGATGGGCTGCACCTAAACGAAACGGAGGCGGGAATGCACGTCGTGGGGTGGTTGCCGAGTGGGGTAGATGATCGGGCGGTGGTGCTGGCAGCGCAGCGGCAGCAGGTGACAGTGAAGTCGCT
>JAGQGA010000500.1 GCA_020432595.1 Anaerolineales bacterium
TTAGAGGCGATGGCTTGCGGCTTGCCCGTGATTGCGGTGAACGCAACCTGTATGCCGGAGTTGGTGCATGACCACCGGAATGGATTGCTTGTGCCGCCGAATGACAGCGCGGCCATGGCGCAGCAGCTAGTTTGGCTGTTGCAAAACCCGGAGATTGCAGCCCATTGGGGTGAAACTAGTTGGCAAATGGCACAACGTTATGGCGCGTCACGCATGAATCAAGAGATGTTGGCGGTATATACGGCCGTTTATCACCCCCATTCCTCGCCGCAAATTATGCCTGTTTTATAGCAAAACCGGCACCCGTTCGCTTTGTCTGTGAATGTAGGGCAATTTGCCAAATTGCCCTACATTCATGAAAAATTAGTGGGGAAGTTTGGGTTGCAAGACGGCGTAAAGGAACATGCCACCCAATGCGCCGAGGAAGGTAACAATTGCCAACAGGTTGCCGCTGCCAATTTGGGCATAGATAGGGCCAGGGCATGCGCCGGTGATGGCCCAGCCGATGCCAAACAAGGTGCCGCCAATAATAACACCTTTCTGATACGGCTTAGCCTGGGGCATGATGTCTTCACCAAAAATGGTGTGGGCATTCAACCGCTTGAGCAAAAAGACGGAGACGGCTCCCACAACCACGGCCGAAGCGATGATGAGGTACATATGGGCTTCCTGGAATTGGAACATTTTGCTAATGCGGAACCAGGAAACAACTTCTGATTTGACCAAGACGATGCCGAAATATATGCCAACTAAGAGGATGTAAAGCTGTCGCATCAGAATTTCTCCTTACCCGGCAAAGAGCCAGCGAACGATGAGGTTGGTGGAAAGCAGGCCGCCGACAAAAAAGAAGACGGAGGCAACGAGACTGGGCCAACTGAGCAGGGAAAGCCCCATGATGGTGTGGCCGGAGGTGCAGCCGTTGGCATAGCGGGTGCCAAAGCCGATAAGAATGCCGCCAATGGCAAGAGCAATGACACCGGTAACACTTTGATAGCTGTCGGGGAGGAAGGAGACGGGTGCTGCCGATAAGAAATGGCTGGCGACAAAGCCGCCAATGGCAACGCCGAGGACGAAGATGAGGTTCCAACTGTGCTGACGCCAGGTGATGCTGCGTAAGTAAGCGAGCTTGCTGCGTGGGACGATGGCGCAGCCTATGTAGCGTAGGCTGCTGGAAATGCCAAAGCTCTTGCCGGAAAGCACGAGCAGGAGGGGTACAGTTAACCCAATGAGTGGGCCGCTGATGTACCAGGGCCACGGTTGCAAAAGCCATTCAAACATTTCTCTTTCTCTCCTTTTGATGCACTATTTTGTTTTTGTGTACCCGATTAGATAGCCAGTGCGCTCCTCACTGGCTATCTGCTATCTGTGTCTAACGATTATGGTTCGATAGGCAATCCTGCGGCCGTCCAGTCTATGTAGCCACCGGTAAGGTTGATAACGCGCTTGGCTCCGTGTGCTTGTAGGATGCTGGCACCAATGGCGGAGCGGGCACCAGAGCGGCATTGGACGACGATGGGATGACCGTTGACAACTTCTCCTGCGCGTTTGGATAATGTGCCGAGCATGATATGTTTGGCGTTTGGCAGGTGGCCTTCGTTCCATTCGGCTTGATTTCGCACATCTACCAGCGTGACTTCGCCCTTTTTGATTTGTTCGGCCAGTTCAACGGCCGTTCCCGTTTCATAAGACTCGGTCATCAGCCCTGCAGCTTGCACGGAGTCTGCATCAAAGTAGCCAGCCACTTCGTCAATACCGATTTCGGCTAGGATTTTAACGGCCGTTTCCACCTCGTCCCGCGCCGCAATCAAATAAACCGGCTTGTTGTAATCTACCAGCCAGCCGGCCCAGGCAGCCAGACTGCCAGTGGGGATGTTGATGGTGCCGGGTACATGGGCTTTGGCGAAGGTGTCGAGCGTATTGGTGTCAATCACCATCGCACCGTCGGCAACCATTTGCGGCAAAACGGCCGTTTTCATCTCTTGCGGCATCGTAAATCCACCCAGGACGGCCGGCCCTTCCTTGTTGACCCGCTTCATTACCGCAAAATAGGTGGGTGGTTCGGGTTGCCCGTCCAGCAGTGCCGACACAAACTCTTCAATGTCGTCATAGCCCAACATCGGGTTGAACAGCTTCTCATAGCCAACCGTGCTGGAGGGAATGGCACCTAGCCCCTTGCCGCAGGCACTGCCCGCACCGTGACCCGGCCATACCTGCATGTAGTCGGGCAGCTCCTTAAACCGATTGAGTGAGGCAAACATTTGCATGGCTCCGGCAGCAGCGGTGTTGGCAACGCCGGCCGCTTTTTCCAGCAGATCCGGCCGGCCGACAGAGCCAACAAAGACAAAATCGCCGGTAAAAATTCCCATTGGTCGGTCAGCCCCACCACCCATGTCGGTGATGATATAGGCCATATGCTCCGGGGTGTGGCCGGGGGTGTGCATGGCCTCAAATTTGATGTTGCCAACCATAAAGGTGTCGCCATCTTTGAGCGGTTTGTGGTTGTATTGGTCGGCAAACAGATATTTCCAGTTTTCGTCTCCTTCGTCGGACAAATAGAGGGTGGCATCGGTGCGTTCGGCCAGTTCGCGGGCACCGGAAACGTAGTCGGCGTGGATGTGGGTGTCAACGGCTCCGACAAGACGCATACCTTCTTTAACGGCCGTTTCCAAATATGGCGTAATATCACGCGCCGGGTCTACAATAATAGCCTCGCCCGTGCGCTGGCAGCCAACCATGTACGAAGCATGGGCTAAATTTTGGTCATAGAAATATTTCAAAAGCATGAAGCTGTTCCTCTCAGGTTGGGTGTAACATTGATTCTTTACGGTAAGAATCATACCTACCCTTTGCAAAAGCCAGGTAAGGAGTATGTAAGAGGAATGTAAGGATTTTGGTCTAATTCCTCTGCCTGAGAGAAAAATAAAGAGAGAGGCTCCTATGAAAGGAAAAATATTGGTTGTCGAAGACGAGAGCAGCATCCTAACGATCATCCGTACCTATCTGACCAATGCTGGTTTCACCGTGATCAGCAGTGATAACGGGCTAGATGCCCTGGCTTTAGCCAAACAATCTCCTCCCGATCTCATTGTTCTCGATTTGAACTTGCCCGGTATGGATGGGCTAGATGTAGCGGTGCGGCTGCGCGAATGGTCAGACGTGTACATTTTGATGTTAACGGCTCGCGGCGAAGAGGTTGACCGCATTACCGGTTTGCAATTAGGAGCCGATGATTACCTGACCAAGCCCTTTAGCCCGCGTGAGTTGGTGGCGCGGGTGGAGGCGTTGCTGCGGCGGCGACGCGCCACATCGTTTCGTTCACATCTAACCCGCTTTCAAAATATTGCCATTGATCCTGATGGTCATGTGGCTTATGCAGGTGACAAGGCCTTGGATATGACAGCGACAGAGTTCCAGGTGCTGTGGGCATTGGTGCAGCACGCCGGCCGGGTGCTGACCCGTGACCAATTGATGACCCAAGTGTGGGGCGCAAACTACTATGGCACCGAGCGCGTGGTAGATGTCTATGTGGGGCAGGTGCGGCGCAAATTGCAGGAGGCAACGGGCAAGGTGCTGATTGAAACAGTACGCGGGGTGGGATATAAGTTTGTGGATGATCAAGATAGATAAGGATTGCTAGCGGCTGGTGGTTTGTACCAGCCACTAACAACCAGCAACCAGATACACAGGAGGGTGGCCCGATGTGGCGACAGTTGAAATGGCGAATTGTGGGTGGCAATATGGCGGTGGTGATTGCCGGGGCAACGCTGGTGCTGTTGATGACGCAGATTGTGACGCGCATGGTGGTGCCGGAGCCGATTTTGGCGGAGGTTCGGCATTTGGCGGAGGCGAGTGACCCGGCGGGGGCAGAAGTGGCAACGGCCGTTTTGCTAGACACCTTTCGCGGTACCATCATTACAGCCGTTTTGGTTGGTACCATCGGTGCCATTTTCGTCGGCTGGTTTAGCAGCCTGGCACTGGCACGGCAAATTTTACACCCGCTCAACCAGCTTGCCAGCAGTAGCCAGCGCATTGCCAACGGCCGTTATGACGAGCGCATTCCCATCCCCGACAGTGCCGAACTTGCCAGCGTTGCCACCCACTTTAACCAGATGGCGCAAGCGTTGGCAACCATTGAGGAGCAGCGCATTACTCTTATCGGCAACGTGAGCCACGAACTGCGAACCCCCTTGACCAGCATGATTGGCTTTCTTGAGGGGTTAATGGATGGGTTGTTTCCCAGTAGCGAAGAAACCTATGCTCCCATGCACGCCGAAATGCAGCGGATGCAGCGGCTGGTGGATGATTTGCAGACGCTTTCGCGGGTGGAGGCGGGGGC
>JAGQGA010000501.1 GCA_020432595.1 Anaerolineales bacterium
CGCTCAGGAGTAGGCGGTCGTTGTTTTCCGGGTATGCCAATACAAAGCTAGTCGCCAGCAGCCCGCCAAACGAGTGCCCCACCACGTTGACCCGATCAAACCCACGCACGTCGCAAAACGCTGCCAACCACTCTACGAGGTGGGGAATGGTATAGGGCGTTGTGTGGTCGCTGTAACCAAAGCCCGGCAAATCGGGTGCCACCAGCCAATGCCGGTCGCCCAACTCGTGCAGCAGTTCCCGGTAGCTATCGGCCGAAGTGGACATGCCATGCAGCAGCAGGGTCGGCCGGCCTTTACCCTGCCCTACTTCATAATAACTGGTTTGAATCCCCAGCGCGTCAACCACAAACCGGGGTAAAAGAGCGTAAGTCATCTTAAAATTGCGCGTTTGTTTTTAGTAAAAAAAGCGGTCACAAATGACGGCTGCTGTTACAATAGAATGGTGACGAATTGGGGTGAAGTGCCCAATCCCCTTTTCGCCTGTATTGCGTATTACATACCATGAGCGGTTGCCAGCCCAAAAGCAGTACCGCCGGTTAGCATGATGACATTGACGCGAATGATCCATTTGTCTACACTAAGAACGGCCGTTTTCCTACATCCGGGATCAGGCTTCAGCACAACAACTGCCTCAACCATGCCCTCTGAGGCATTCAGGCGTAGGCAGCCCGCGCCGCTGTTTAACAGCAACCCCGGTCAACAGCCAACGCTTTGCTAAAGGATTGCCTATGGAAAAACAATAACGACATGACCTTCCCATTGAAAACGATCAGCCAATGCGATATATCAGTGAATGCAATACATAAACCTTAGAAACATAATTTGTAAGGTTTCATGATTATAATTGTAAACGAGACTTGTTATTTCCTAAAACATTACGGCAAATGTCAGTCAGGATAACACACAAAAGAGAGAAAGTGTGAACTACTCAGTATTAGTCGCCGAAGACGATAAAATCATCAGAAGATTGGCTCGCCATATTTTGGAACGAGCTGGCTATATAGTCTACGAAGCCGCTGATGGCTTGGAGGCACTAGCTCGGATCAAGGAAATAAAGCCCGATCTACTGCTACTCGACATCATGATGCCGCATATGAACGGCTATGATGTTTGTATTACGCTCCGCAGCCAGGAAGAAACAGCTGAGCTACCTATTGTTATTATCACCGCCAAAACAGAGAAACACGCTATCCAACGGGGAATTGACGCAGGTGCCAATCGGTATTTAACCAAACCAATTTCTCCGAAGGTGTTAGTTGACAATGTAAACGACATTCTTGGTGTGTCTTCTGCTCCAAACGAATAGAAGTATGGAACGACCGGCCGCCACCTCTGACATTGAGGTTCTACGTAGGCAACTACAGAAACAAGAACAAGAACTGCACCTAACACAGCAGCTTTATCGGCAAACCGAAGCGCGTGCCAGTCAAATTGCCAGTGAACTGTATCAGGAACTGGTGCGGGCCAAGCAAGATGCCGATGCCGCGCTTGAGGAAAATGAGCGCTTGCTTGAAGGGTTGCGGGTCATGACCGAGGCGCTCAATGTGGAGCAGATTTGGGCTGGCGTTGTGACGGTATTAAAACCGGTGCTGGGGTTTGAACACGCCTTTGCCCTGATGTCGGCACGAGACAATATGCTGGATGTTGTCGCGTCCACACACCCGCAGTTTGCAACGGCCGTTTGGTACTCCCATCCCTACTTCCAACAAATTATGCAGGGTGAAGCCCTGGCCGTCACCCGAACCATAGACCTGCCAGAGTGGCAAAACCAGCCAGAAGCCGTTCGCTCCTTAGCCGTTTCTGCCCTGTACGTTCCCCTTCGTATTGGTGCCAAAAAAGCCATTCTCATTTATACCCATTCCACCTCCGGCTTTTTTAGCAAGCGGCATGTCTTACTGGCCGAGCGATTTGCCTCACTTGCCGCCCAGGCGCTACGCAATGCCGAGCTATATGCCTCGCTAAAAACAGAGCGTGACCTGCTGGAACAGCGCGTGCGTGACCGCACGCGCGAGCTGCAACTTGCTAAGGATGCCGCCGAAAAAGCAGCGCAATCCCAGGCCGATTTCTTGGCAAATATGAGCCATGAAATTCGTACACCCCTCAACGCTGTCATTGGTCTCACTGGGCTGCTGCTGGATACAGAGCTAACACCCCACCAAATGGATTTTGTGGACACGGTGCGGCGCAGCGGCAATGCGCTCTTAGTCATCATCAACGACATTCTTGATTTCTCCAAAATTGAAGCAGGGAAGATTGAGTTTGAAAAACAGGTGGTTTCGATCTTGCAAGTGCTGCAAGATGCCACCAGCCTGCTCGGCCAAGAAGCGCGAGAAAAACGGCTTCAGCTTACCTATCAAATAAGCGAGGGCGTGCCAGCATTTATTGAAGCTGATCCAACTCGTTTGCTCCAGGTGATGATCAACCTGATCAACAACGCCATTAAATTTACCCATAAAGGCCATGTCGCCGTGCGGGTTGAACTGCGTTCCCTCATTGACAGCATGGCTGAGCTTCATTTTCTGGTTGAAGATACAGGGCTGGGCATTCCAGCAGAGCGTTTGAACCGCCTGTTTCAGCCATTTTCCCAGGCAGATGCCTCGACCACGCGCAAATATGGGGGTACTGGTTTAGGATTGACGATTTGCAAGCGGCTCATTGAGCTGATGGGCGGGAGCATTTGGGTTGATAGCGAAGTGGGTCGTGGCTCCACCTTCCATTTTACGGTGCGTGTACTGGTGGTGGACAAGCCGGCCGCCATGCCCAGCGACCAGCCCATTGTGATTGATGCACAAATGGGGCGAATGCACCCGCTGCGTATTTTGCTGGCCGAAGATAACCTGATCAACCAAAAGGTAGCCAAGCAGATGCTGCGCCGAGTTGGCTATCGAGCCGATGTGGTGCTAAACGGCCGTGAAGCCATTGATGCCTTGCGTAACCAGCCGTATGACGTGGTGCTGATGGATGTGCAAATGCCGGAAATGGATGGTGTGGAAGCAACCCAAATCATTCGCAGTGAGTTTCCGGCCGAACGTCAGCCGCGTATTGTGGCCCTGACAGCCAACGCGATGGCGCGGCAGCGACGCGCCTATTTGGAAGCTGGCATGGATGCCTATATCAGCAAGCCGTTCAAAATCGAAGAATTAGTATCCGCTTTAGCGGATTCGCAGCCCTTGTTAACCAATGTAGCGATGAGCCATGTGCCGCGCACGGGTGAACCAATTGATGTACGTGGGTTTGAAGAGGTGATGGGGGAGGATACGGTTGATTTGCTAGGTGAATTGCTGCTGATGTTTGTGGAAGAAACGCCTTCTTCGATGCGACGGCTGCAGCAAGCGGTTCATGGGCATGACGCAACGGCCGTTCATCATTTGGCACACCGTTTGCGCGGCAGTGGCTCCAGCATTTCCGCTATGTCATTTGCCGATCTGTGCTATGAATTAGAGTTGATGGGTGAACGTGGTGAACTGAGCGGCGCGGAACTGGTGATGATACAGGTAGAAAGAGAGTTTGACCGTATTTGCGACTGGATGCGATCACAGCAATTTGCCGTTACCTAGCCCCTGTTTTTTCACAAAAACTGTCTTGACACCCCTTTTTGATTTGATATAATTCAGCCCGTTGTCAATCCTCAGTAGCTCAATGGCAGAGCATGCGGCTGTTAACCGCAGGGTTGTTGGTTCGAGTCCAACCTGAGGAGCACAAGCAAAACGGTAGGCCAATCGCCTACCGTTTTTTATTTGGAACACCGGGAAGATGTCTGTGCGCCGTTATATTGTTGGACTATTGCTGTTGGCCTTTGCTGTGCGTCTTGCCCAGTTGCCGCAGCAAAGTCTGTGGTGGGATGAGGGGATTAGCCTGCATGTGGCAACCATTTCCATTCCCGAACTACTGGCTGACCGGCTAAACAATATTCACCCGCCGCTGTATTTTTTGCTGCTGAAAGGGTGGAGCCAGCTAGTGGGCGTGGGGGTGTTTAACGGCCGTTATTTCTCCACCCTCGCCAGCCTGCTGCAAGTTGCCACCCTCTACGCCGTCGCCAGCCGCTGGTTTGGGCGGTCTGACCGCCGAGTATGGACGGCCGTTTTGTTCCTCATCATTTCCCCGCTTGGCATCATCTACGCCCAGGAAATTCGCGTCTACGCCCTGCTCCCCACCGTTTATTTAGGGTTGCTAGGCGTGGTGCAGCAGCTTGCCAGCCGCCCACCGCGTCGCTGGCGGCTCTGGATTGCCTTGGGGCTGCTGGAATGGGTGGCACTGCATCTTCATTACGTGGCAGCCTTTGGGGTCGTCTATGTCAATCTATGGCTGCTGTGGCGTTTGTGGCCGAACCGCCAA
>JAGQGA010000502.1 GCA_020432595.1 Anaerolineales bacterium
TGGCAAAACCCAGCAGAATGGTGACGCCGAAAAAGCCGACGACGGCGATGATGTTGGCAGATCCGCGCCCTAGCCCTTTTTGCTGGAGCCAGCCGGCCGGAACGCTGAGGGCAACGGCTACCATGGCGGCGGTGAAGCCCAGCATCAGGATGTAGCGCAGGTACCACAAGCTGATGAGGAGAATGATGAGAAAAACGGCCGTTAATAACCGCTTTAGATACTCACGATAATTCATACTTTGTATTATAGCCAAGATACCGATCTGGTAACAGAATTCCAGTGTAGACCGATATATGATGTCTTTATCGTATCCTGTGCACTGCCACTGCCATTGTTATAATTCATGATAAACATAACCAAAGGAAACGTGAACATGTCTCATAAACTGCTTGACGGGAAGCGCATTGCTGCCCCTATTAAAGAAGATGTCCAAGCTCGCGTTGTGGCTGCCAAAAGCAAAGGCTGGGTGCCTTGCCTTGCCTCTATCGAAATTGGTGAAAACCCAGCAGCCTCACTTTATATTCGCAATCAGAAACGAGCTTGTGAAGGAGTTGGTATTTTATTTGAAAACCGCCGTTTCCCAGCCACTATTACCCAACGTGAGATGCAGGCTGCTATCCAGTCTATCAATGTAGACCCTCGCGTTACGGGGGTCATCTTACAGCGGCCAGTGCCCTCTCATTTGAATCTGCGGCTGCTGCAATCGGCCATTCACCCCAGCAAAGATGTGGAAGGGATGAACCCCGCTAACATTGGGAAGGTGGTCTATGGCGATTTTACGCTGGGGCCGTGTACATCACTTGCTTCGATGGAGATTTTGCGCTCGACGGGACTGGATTTACGAGGCTTGAATGTTGTTATCGTCGGCCATTCGGTGATCGTAGGTAAGCCTATTGCGCTACATTTATTAGAAGAGCTGGCAACGGTAACAATTTGCCACCACGGCACGCGCAATCTGGCTTATCATACACGTCAGGCTGAGGTGGTATTTGTGGCTGTTGGCAAGCCGAAGCTGATTACAGGCAGCATGATCAAGCCGGGAGCGGTGGTGATTGATATTGGTATTAACCGGGTTGATGTGGAAGATGAAGAAGGGACTGTGCGGCAGAAAACTGTGGGGGATGTGGATTTTGAGAGTGTGCATGAAATTGCCGACTGGATCACGCCGGTGCCGGGTGGGGTTGGCCCGGTGACGTTGAGTATTTTGATGCGAAATACGGTAACGGCACTGGAAGAGCAAATGGATCGGTATGAGCGGGAAATGCGGATGCCGCGCTAAAGGTTATTCGGGACGGTAGAGTGATGGCCGCAGCAATTCGCTTTCGTCATAGCCATTGTCGGTGAGGCAGCGCACGCGGTAAACGTTTACCAGGGCGCGTACCTGGTGTAAAATGCGGACAAGTTGGCGGGGGGTGGTGATTTCCAGGTCGAGTACCATATGGACGTGGCCTGGCTCCTCGGCTTTGGGGGTGTTGATGTAGGGAATGTTGATTTGCTCCCGATCCATTAACTGTGTGATTTCGTAGAGAAGTCCGTGTCGGTCGTACACATCAATTTGAATGCGGACGACCCGGGCTAATCGCTCAACGGCCGTTCCCCAAGCTAGCTTCATCCACCGGCCGTTATCATGATGCCGTGTAAGCAAATGGCATCCTTCCTGATGCACCGTTATCTGGTGGTTGCGGCGCACGTACCCCACAATTTTGTCGCCGGGTGCGGGTTTGCAGGAGCCACACAGAGTTAAAGAACGGCCGTTTGCATTAGTAATAATATATTTTTCCCCATTCGGGGCATACACAACCGTATCCAGTGCCCGCGCCGGGTTTTCATCCCAAACGTTTTCCAACAGGCGCGTAGACAGGGTGGTAGGCAGCATTTCGGCCCGACCAAGCTGATGGTAAAGCTCCTCTGTACTTGCCAAACCCATTTGCCGGGCAATATCTTCATGTGCATAGTTGCTTTTGCCCAGCATTGCCAGCTCATTACGCAAAATACGCTCGCCATTGGACAGTGCCTGAGCAGGTGGCAGGCGGCGAAACCAGCGCCGGACGTGAGAACGGGCATAGTTGGTCATCAGGTAGCCCAAATCTTCATCTAGCCAGGCACGCATGGGGCGTGCGCTATCCCGTTTCTGGATTTCGACCTGGTCGCCTTCGTGCAGCGGCCGATTGAGCGGGAAGCGTTGTCCATTGACCGAGGCAGAAATGCATCGATCTCCTAGACCGGTGTGAATGGCGTAGGCAAAATCAAGTGCTGTCGCCCCTTCAACCAATTCCTGCATGTCGCCTTTGGGGGTGTAAACGTGAATTTGCTTACGCAGCATATCCTGCATCACACTTTGCACACCCACGGTGAAGTCCTGCGGCTCAATGCGAATGTTGGAGCCTAAGACATCCTGAAAATTGGCGACCCGTTGTTCCATAGCCGCAGGCCAGATGGCTGTTCCCGCATGAAGCCAGCGTGTTAAGATGCCCAGTGCCGAAACTTTGTCCATGTCGGCGGTGCGAATGCGTATGCGTATGGGTTGACCATTGCTGTGTACAACGGTGGTGTGGAGAGATTGGTAGAGATTGTCGCGTGGGTTAGCAATGAAGTCGGCAAATGTGCCCGGTACAGGTGCCCACAACCGATGGAGATACCCCATGGCCTCGTAGCAAGCGGGCCAATCGCCAACGAGAACGACAATTCGCAAGCGACTATCTATGCTGTGGACAGAACGGCCGTTTTCCTGCAACTGCCGGTAAATCGTATAAATATTTTCCCGCGCTACCTCAACATCCCTCACATCTACCAACGGTTGCAAACAGCCAATAATTTGCTGCTGTACCTCCTCAAAAGCAGGCTGGTTTTTTTCACGCAGCATCTGCAACTGGGATGTAATGCCATCATGCGCCGCAGGGTCAGCAATTTTTAACGACAAACAGCCTAGCTCATTCATCAACTCCCACATGCCCAGCCGATTGGCAATGGGTGCATAAATAGAAAGCGTCTCTGATGCCGAGCGCATTTGGCTTTCACGGCGCATGGCTCCAATGGTTCGCAAATTGTGGAGCCGGTCAAACAGCTTGATGATAATGGCCCGCACGTCGCTGGCCGTCATGTTTAGCAACTTGTGGAGCGTTGCCGTGGTTAATTCTTCTTTGGTGAATGGTTTGGCCTCTTTGTCCGTTTCCGGCGAAACATCCTTAAATTTAGTAACAGCATCTACCAGCGTGGCAACTTTTTTGCCAAATTTTTTGCGAATGTCTTCAACGGAAACGCGGGTGTCTTCAGCGACATCATGCAGCAGGGCTGCCACCAGCACTTCGTGATCCAGCTTGTATTCTGCCAGGTAATAAGCAACTGTTAGGGGGTGGGTAAAAAAAAGCTCGCCGGATTTGCGGCGTTGGTCGCCATGTTCCCGACGAGCGAGTTCCAGTGCGTCGCAAACAATGCGACACTCCTTAGGGCTAAGGTAGCTATGTATTCGTTCAAAAAAACGTTCTTCGCTAACGGCCGTTTCTTCCGAAGTCATTATTCTTCATATAGCAAAGTGCACCATTACCCATTACCAATGCCGCTGTGCTCTTTGCGCCCCCTCAAATTATAAGCGAGAAAATCACAAGGAAACTAACAGAACTATGACAAATCTGTGTTATGACGAAAATCCCAGAAACGATAGCCAACGCCCCGCTCTGTCAAAATATATTTGGGCTTTGTCGGGTCAACCTCAATCTTCTTCCGCAGATAGTTGATGTAAAGACGCAAATAATGGGTTTCTTCCCGATATTCATACCCCCACACCTTCGCCAACAGCGTATCGTGCGGCACCACCCAGCCCGCATTTTGAATCAAATGATTGAGCAGCCGGTACTCCGTGGGGCGCAGCTCAATGCGTTCCCCATCTACAATTACCTGATGCCGGTTAAAATCAACCGAAAGTCGATCATCAATACGCAGCACCGTGCGGGGCGTAGGTGAAGGCCAACTGGCTCGCCGCAGCACCGCCCCTACGCGGCTGCTTAACTCTCGTGGGCTAAAGGGCTTGGTGACGTAATCATCGGCACCCAAATCTAGCCCGCGCGTTTTATCTTCCTCATCACTTTTCACGGTAAGCAAAATGATGGGTACGGTGGAGATTTCACGCACCAGCCGCAGCGTTTCAAACCCATCCATTTCGGGCATCATCACATCCATAATGAGCAAATCCGGGTTATGCTGCCGAATCTGGTCGAGCGCTTTGATGCCATTATCAGCTTCAATTACCTGATACCCTTCTAATTCCATGTTCATGCGAATAAAACGCCGCATCCGCGACTCATCATCCACAATAAGAATTAGCTTGGGAAT
>JAGQGA010000503.1:0-2686 GCA_020432595.1 Anaerolineales bacterium
CGGCGAATTTGAGATTAGCAAAAGCTCCCACTACCGGCAGTATGACCATTACTTCCTCTTTGACGGCAATGACCCCGACGCGGCGCGGCTGCGCTACCGCGAGGATGATTACGTGGACGAAAGCGGCAAGGTGTATCAGTCGCGCAGCCGCCTGACGCTGATCGGCAAGGGGGAGCGGGTGGAGTTTCCCAATGCTGTCACCTTGTCGCGCTCCCGCTATTTGGCCGCCGCCGACCGCAGCCTGCGTTTTTACCGAGAATATTTTGCCCCAGCCAACGAGCTGGAAATTCAAAAAGATCGCTTCCGCTGGCGACTGTTGTATGAAGGCACTGATTTTGCCATCAACCTTGACCAAATTTTGCAGCCGGAACTGTCTGGTTACTATTTGGAAATCAAAGCACGCACCTGGTCGCGCAGTGATGCCGAACGCAAAGCGGAGCTGATAAGTGAGTTGTTACAGGTGTTGGGGGTGGCTACAGACGCGGCGGAGAAGCGGGAGTATGCGGAGTTTGCGGTGAGGAGTGGGGAGTAGGGCGTGGGGCGTTTTAAACACCCTACTCCCCACTCTCTAAAGCTTCAGGCGTGATTACGAAAATAACGTCTGGAACTTCATGACGGTGTTGAGGTCGCCGTCAACCTTTACTTTGCCAGTCATAAAGGCGGTCATGGGGTTGAGCTTGCCGGCCGTCAGGTCAGCATAATCTTGGGCATCCATTTGGATGGTTGCGGCTGGGCTATCGGCCGTGCCCTGGTGGGTATTGGCCGCGCCATCCTTGATTTGCACATACCATTGTCCGCCGCCGTCGCCAGATAGATCAAATTGCACCGTTACATCAAGCCCTTTGGCCTTCTCGATGTTGAGACGGTTGGGCATTTCGGCAAAAATATCTGCTACATTCATGTTTTATCTCTCCTGCTGTGGAAGGCTGCCGGGGCAGTTCCGCGCTCATGTTGATGATTGGTTAAAAGTATAGCAACCGGCTTTGGGGTGTCAAGGCAAGGGTTGAGCGTTATGAACACGTTCCGTTTGCACTCTCGTGGTAGCCACGAATAAGTTGGTTGACTTGTTGAAGCAAGGTTTGAGGGGTAGTGGTGAAATGTGCTACCACGTCTGGCAGGTCTGGTAGGTGAACAACGGCCGTTAATACCATCCCCGTTTTCTTGATACCGGTGGCGATAAACGGCCGTTGGGTTGAGCGCATACAGATGATGATACAGCGCCGCGGCTTCCTGGCGATCCCGTTCCTGGCTTGCATCCATGCGCCAAACCTCATAATGCACCAGCGCTTGCTCCTCCGGCGAGCTTGCCACCAGCAGCATTTGCCGCAGCTCATTCACCCCCGCAAACGGTTTGATTTTGCCTAACTGCACCCAATACACAATCAGCGCAATTTGCGCTAGAAACTGAATCCGCTCATGCTGCATCGCTTCCGCTAACTCAACCGCCTCGGCATTACATTGCTGCGCCAGCGCAAATCGGTTTTGCAGCGCATAAACCCGCCCCAAATCATACAAATATTCACAAAGATCGTAGGGTATATCCAGCTTTCGCCCCAGCGTCACCGCCCGCTCCATATACAGCGCCGCTGCTTCATGATCACCCTGGCATAAAAAGGCATGGCCGATCAGCCACAGGGCAAACACAACTCCCTGCACATCTCCCAGTTCCAGTGCCACCGAGAGATTATAGGTGTTGCAGACCAGCGCCGAAGCGCAGTCACCCTGTGCCAAATACAGGTTGCCTATATTACCAATGCTAATACTTACTCCTTGAAGATACCCAATTTCCGCCGCCAGCCGTAAATTCTCGCTGTAAGAGGCCAGGGCGCGGGCAAGGTCTCCTTGCTCCAGGTAGACATTGCCTATATTGCCAAAACTTCGGCTAAGAATCAAGCGATCATTCAATTCCAGTGCCAGTTGGTGGCACTGTTCAAATTGCGCCAACGCCTGTTCCAGTTCGTCCTGCCAGTAATATAGCCCGCCAATGTTGCCAATGGCGCGATATTGTCCGCGCTTGTCGCCAATCGTTTCTGTCAGGCGCTGGCACTGCTGGAACAACGCCAAAGCGCGGTCAAACTCCCCTTGCTGCATGTAGACAATCCCCATTTCTTGCAGCGTGTCGGCCAGGGGCTGCTGGGCATTGGCCGTCTCAAACAACGTTTGTGCCTCCTGAAGCTGGCTCAACGCCGTTTCATATGCGCCCTTGCTGCGCTGTAGCGTGCCCAGCTTTCGCAGGCTGTGGCCCATCGCCACGGTGTCGTTTTGCTGCCCGAACTGCTGCAACGCCGCCGCAAACATCTGCTCGGCGTTTTCCCACTGCCCCACAAGTTGGTACACCTCGCCCAGCTTGAGCAAAATATCCCCCTGCTCGGCGGCCGGTAGTAGCGGCAGCAGCCGTTGGTAATGCTCAATGGCGGTCTCGTTGGCATAGTTGGCCTGCGCGGTTTGGGCAGCCAGGGCAAAGTAGTGGCGTTGACGATCTTCATTCCGGCTTAGCCCATAATGGTAAACCAGCGCATCCAAATGCTGTTCGAGTTGGCCGGGGTACTGCTGCTCAATAAAATGGGCCACCTGCTCATGGAGCATCATGCGGGTAGCGACGGCCAGACTTTCATAGGCCACATCGCGCAGGATGATGTGGCGGAAGAGATAGGTCAGCGCGGCATCGGGGGTGTCAACGGGGGTA
>JAGQGA010000503.1:2783-4327 GCA_020432595.1 Anaerolineales bacterium
TAAGGTAAGCGTGGGTGAGGTCGGTGAGGTGGCTGCTGATGGCTTCGGGGGTGCCAAGCTGTGGGTAGCTGCCCCATAGCCAGTCGGCGCGGAACAGCCGGCCGACCACGCTGGCAACCTTGAGCGTCGTTTTGGCTTCATCGGCCAGTTGGTCTAGACGGCTGATCAGCAGGTTGTGGAGGCTGTCGGGCAATTCAAGCTGCGCCACATCGGGAATATCGGCCTGTTGCTCATAAATAAAGTTGAGCATCTCATCCAAATAAAATGGGTTCCCCTGGGCGCGTTCGGTGATGGTTTGGATGAGCGTGGGGGGCAACGGCCGTTTTTCCCCCATTTCTCCCTTCACCCGCACCAACTCCGCCGCCTCATCGGCCGTAAATTCCGCCAGCACCAACTCAGTAAAATGGGCAAAGCCGCGCACCGTTTCCTGATGCTGTTGCGGGTGGGGGCGATAGGTAAGGAGCAGCGCGAGGGGGATGTCGCTGCTGTTGCGAGCAATGACTTGCAGCAGTTCCAGCGAAAGCGGGTCAATCCATTGAATATCTTCAAGAATGAGACATAACGGCCGTTTTCTTGCCAATCCCCGCACCACATCCACCAGCAAATTTTCCAGCGATGCCTTCCGCAGTTCGGCATCCAGCGGGGCGGTGAGGTCGTTGTCGGGAATGGGCAGGTTGAGGATGCTCTGCAGCAGGGGCAGACGGGGGGCGAGCTTGGGAGAAACGGCCGTTAACGCTGCCTCTGCCTGCTGCCGCTGCTGTTCCAGCGACAGTGCGCCATCAACGCCCAGCAGCCCGCGCCAAATGGTGCGCCAGACCAAATAGCTGGTGCTGGTGGCGTAGGAATGGCATTCGCCATAAAGACAGTGAAAACGGTCTTCAACCCGCTTGACCACCGAGGCCACCAGCCGTGACTTGCCCAGCCCGGCTTCAGCCACAATCCCCACCAACTGCCCTTGCCCGCGCCCCGCTTGCGCCAGCAGGTGCAGCAGTTGTTCCCGTTCCGCCTGTCGGCCCACCATCGGCAGGGCGTAGCTGTTGGGCAGCGGCGGCAGGATGGGTGCCTGTTCTGCCGCCAGCAGCGCATAAACTTCCACCGGCTCCGAGCGACCATGCACATACAGCGATTGCGGCTGGCTCCAGCGGAACGATTGCGCCAGCCCGCTTTGGGTTTCGTGGCTCACCAGCAGTTCGCCGGGACGGGCAACCTGCATCAGCCGGGCGGCCAAGTTGACGGCGTAGCCCATGACGGTGTATTCCTGCCGCTGCGGGGAGCCGACCTGCCCACAGTAAACATAGCCGGTGCGGATGCCGATACCGATGGTAGGTTGAGTGGCAAGGGCTGGCACGCGCAGGTCGCGCAATTCCAGGGCGCAGGCCAGGGCGCGTTCTTCGTCATCTTCGTGGGCAATGGGGGCACCAAAGAGGATGATGTATTTGCTTCCCTTGTCGCCCATGTCTACCTTGTTGAGGTAGCCGCCGTAGCGATGGACGATGTGGAAAACGGCCGTTAAATACGCCTGCAAATCCGCATGGACGGTGGGT
>JAGQGA010000504.1 GCA_020432595.1 Anaerolineales bacterium
GGACGATTTCGGGGGGTAGCTGGGTGAGGTTGTTTTGCCTCATGTCTAGCCATTGCAATTGGGTGAGTCGGACGATTTTGGGGGGCAGTTGGCTGAGGTTGTTTTGCCTCATGTCTAGCCATTGCAATTGGGTGAGTTGGACGATTTCGGGGGGTAGCTGGGTGAGGTTGTTTTGACTCAAGTATAGCCGTTGCAATTGGATGAGTTGGCCGATTTCAGAGGGGAGGGTGGCAAGCCGCGCTTTGCCCTGCTCGCGCCAGGGTTCTTCCGACCCTAAAAACAACTTTTCCAGCCGGGACAAACGGCCGATTTCCGGCGGCAGCTCCGTCAGCGGCAAATCATACAGCTTTAGCTCCGTCGCTCCGGTGCGTTCCGCTTCCGCAATCCGCTGTTGGGCAATTTCATAGGCAACTTGGGGGTCGTCGGTTGTGGCTGGTTCCGTCATGGCGCGTTTTCCTTCGTGGGGCGTGGGGTGTAGGGTGTACGCCCTACACCCCATGCCCCACATGCTGCCCGTTAGTATAGCGCAAAAGGGAGGAAGGATGGCAAAAACGGCTTGGAAAAACGCGATGGCCTTACAGCAAAAATTTGAAGGTGGGTGGGGGTGGGGGAGAAACGGCCGTTTCTCCCCGCCGCCGTCTCAACTCCAATTGCAAACTTTCCTCCCCCATTCGCATCGCCCAATGGTGGTTGGCGGCAAAGATCGGCTTCATGATAAAGGAAAGGCGGCGCAGCAGCGGTTTGTCGGCGCGGATGCGCCAGGCATAGGTGATGTTGACCCAGTTGCCATCCTGGGCAAAGCGCCACACGCCGCTGCCAACAAAATCCCCCCACGCTTCCAGGGCAAAGCCGTGGGGCATGTTGCTTTGGGTGACGCGGAACTGCCAGCGCAGGGTGTAGGGGAGCCAGCCTTTCGTGTAGAGACTGATAACCTTACCGATCCCCTTGTCGTCGCCCGGATCCAGTTCATCTACGGCCAGATAAACCGACGGCCACCAGCGCACCAGGTCGGGGGCGTTGCGCAAAATGTCGCTTATTTCCTGGCAGGTGCTTTGTACCCGCCAGTGGGTGATGAAGGCATATTCGTTGCTACTCATGGTTGTTGGAGATTGGAGATTGGAGATTTTGAACCAACAGTAATCTCCAATCTCCAATCGCTACTCTCCTGTTTTTAGAAAGTGCGATAAACGGCCGTTAACACCAGCCCCACCCCATACGCCACGGTGTAGTATATGAGGAGCGGTAAACGGCCGTTGCGCCACAGCAGCCAGCCCGATAACAGCGCCAACAATAGCACCACAACCAAATCCAGCCCAATCTCCTCAAAGCCAAGGTTGGCAAAGATGCCCAGCGCCACAAACAGCCCGTTGAGGCAGATGAGTGCCAAATCGCGCCCGCGCACCGCCCCCGCGCCGGGGAAACGCCATTGCAGCAGCAGCAGGGTGCTGTTCATGAAGGTGAAGCCGATAAAAAAGAGCCAGTGGGAAAAGTCGTCGTCGTTGAAGATGACAATGCGGCACAAATCGCTGTCGGCTCCGCCGGGGCAAAAGCGGGCGTGCAGATAGTTGGTGGTTTCATGGCTGCCATAGCTGGCGGCAAACAGGTAAAGGCCAATGATAAACAGCAGGCTGAGGGGCAAGTGGCTGTTACGCTGCTCAATTTCCTTTTTCAGCAGGTAAAACGCGGTGATGCTGATGAGTGGCAGGGTGAGCATGTTGTGGAAATCTACCCAGCGCAAGAATTCATTGGCGGCCACATAGCCCAGCGTCCAGGAGCCAAGCCGGTTGAGCGAGCCAAGCACAATGACCAGCGTTTGCACGCCCAGCAGCCAGTGAATGCGGCTGAGGGAGGTATGTGGGGCAGAAGAAACGGCCGTTCTCGTTTCACGCTTTTGCATCTTGCCTACCGCCATTTTGCGTCCACAATTTCCCCGTCATACCATTCTGGTTCTGCTTCCAGCATGGCGGCCAGCTCTTGAAAACGGCCGTTTTGCTCCGGGCTGTTGGCGTTGGCCCAATACGCTTCGCGGCTTTCAAACACTGCCGTCAGCATATAATTTTGCGGGTCAGCATCCAGCCGATACACATATCGCCCCAACTGCCCTGGAGCTAGTTCTATGCCCCGCCCTAGCTCGGCCAACGCCTCTACCTTGTCAGCGCGTACTCGTACTTTTGCGATTGTTCCGTACATCATAAATCTCCTTCAAAAATGGGACACGGACGAACACAGACAAATCTGCGAAGTCTTTGATTTTTATTCATCATGGTGCACCATTGTTCATGTGTGAAAGTGAGTTAATTCTGAAGCGCGAGCTTGAGAAAGCTCAGTTGTAGCGGCCACTTGTTTTTAACAGTTGTAGTGGGTGCGGAAATACGGCCGTTTAAACCCCAGCTCTGCAAAATGATGATAAGCAGGGGTATCCATTGCCGGGGTAGGGGCTTCGATATCCGCCACAAAATGTTGTGCCCCCAGCTTCAGTCCATCTTGCACCATCGCCTGGCAAAGCTGCCGGTCAAGATCAAACGAAGGTGCCATAATGCCGGGGACGGGAGCTTCGATGCCAAACCAAGCCCAGCCGGCCGCATTGAGAAACATGCTTCGCACGGCCACGATTTGCCCGCCCTGCCGCAGCATGTAATGGTGCCAACCCGGCCGTTCTACTGTCGCCAGCAGCCAGGGGGAGGTGGGCAGACCATACATGGCATCAATATAACCAGACCATTCTGAGGCTGTGGCGAGGGTCACTTTTTCCACCCATAGCCCGTTGGCTGGCTCGACGAGGTTGCCAGCGGTTAAGGGTTGGTTGTCGCGGTAGATGCGATCCCAGCCGCCTTGCGCTTGGAAGCCCCGGCTTTTCAGCCAGCCCGACAGTTCTGGGGGTTGACAGTGGGGCATGTGGTAAAAGGTAAAGTGGCGTATGCCAGCCTCTCGGTAAATGGTGCAGATGTCGTCCAGTAATGCTTCGCTGGTCGGTTCGCCCATGCCAAAGTTTTTGACGGCGTTGAAGTGGATAAACGGGATGGCGGGGCAAAGCGTGAGAGCCACGTTTTGGACACGCATCATTTTTAGCTGGAATTGATTGGCAAAGTCGGCGGGCAAGGCATCGTACATATCCTGCCAGGCCGTGACCTCTTCATTCTCGATTTGGGCGGCAAATGTGGGTGATACATCTTCGGTAAACATAGTTGTCCTTATTTTTGTTTGGGAGTAATGACTAACCCGCAGAGGTGTCTGACAGTTCCAGTCATG
The DNA here is from genome assembly GCA_020432595.1 of Anaerolineales bacterium. The sequence goes on from JAGQGA010000504.1 coordinate 3,250, forward strand.
TATATTCTGGAAAAGTACCAAGCACCTGTTTGGGACAGAATAAAAATGGTGCTGCGAAATGGCCGGTTCAGTGTTATGCAGCAGATGGTGCGGGTAACATACCAAGCTGCATCAACAGACCCACATTATCATCTTTGCGCCAAAATTCGACAATACGGCCGTTTTCCAGCCGAAACAACTCCAATCCCTCCACCTGCACCTGCTTGCCCGTTCCCGGCAGCCCCATAAATGACCCGGTGTGGGTGGCAATGTGGGTGTGCAGCACCGAAACCAAATCCCCTTCGGCCACAACTTCGGCCACCGTGACGCGATGACCGGGAAAAGCGGTGTCAAAGATGTGCAAAAGCTGGCGAAAGGAGTCGGGGCCGGTGGTGATGCCGGTGAATGGGTCATGGATGATGACGTTGGCAGCCATTAGTTCGTCAATAACAGCTTTGTTTTCTTGGTTAAGCACCTCATCGTAAAAACGGCGAATCGTGATTTTGTGTTGTTCTGAGGACATATCTACCCTCCTTGGGGTTATTTGTATGGTTGGTAGCATACGGCCGTTTACCGTCCATTTACCAGTTCAAAAACTGTTCACTTTTTGCTCAATTCGTGAGCTATAATCGGAATCATGTTTAGGCAGTTGACCCGCCTCACCCTTTTTGGCCGCTTTCAGCTAGAGCGAGACGGCCTGGTCATCGCCTTGCCCACGCGCAAAACCGAAGCCCTGCTGGCCTACCTGGCTCTTCACCCCGGTTTCCACAGCCGTGAAAAGCTGGCCGCCCTCTTTTGGGGCGATGTCAGCGATGCCCAAGCGCGGGCTTCCCTGCGTGCCGCCTTGCCCTCGCTCCGAAAAGCGTTGCCCCCCGACACCCTCCTCACCAGCCGCGATGCCATTGCCTTTGACCCCGATGCCTCTGTGTGGCTTGATGCGGTTGCTTTGCAGGTGGCAATGGCTGCTCCGCCCACGTTGGAGGCGGCTGCCCTTTACAGCGGCGACCTGCTGCCCGATTGTTACGACGATTGGGTGCTGCCGTTGCGAACGGCATGGCAAGAAAAAGTGGTGGCGTGGCTGTGGCAGGGGGCGCA
>JAGQGA010000505.1 GCA_020432595.1 Anaerolineales bacterium
CACAACTGCTGCAGCTCACCATCAAATCATTTGATCGCGAAGCCAGCATGTTAGCCATGCTTGAACACCCCGCCATTCCCGATGTCTCCGACTATTTCACCGAAGGCAACCGCAGCTACCTGGTGCAGGAGCTGATTCGGGGCAAAAATTTGCAGGAATGGCTGGAGGAAAACGAAACGCTTGTTGATCAAGAGTTGGCACTAGATTGGGCGCTGCAAATTTGCGAAGCGCTGGCCTATTTACACAACCAAAAACCACAGCCCATTGTCTTCCGCGACCTAAAACCATCCAACATTATGCTGGATCAGTACAACCGGATTCGGCTGATTGATTTTGGCATTGCCAAGATTTTTGAGGCAGAAGAAAACAAGGGGACGATGATCGGCACGGAGGGGTATTCACCCCCGGAGCAGTACCGGGGCGAGGCAACGCCGGCCGTGGATGTCTATGCTTTAGGTGCCACACTACACCACCTGATGACGCGGCAGGATCCAAGACTGGAACCGCCATTTACTTTTGGCGAACGGCCGATTCGCACCGTCAACCCCACCATTTCCCCGGCGCTGGAAGCCATTGTCATGCGCTGCCTCTCCTACAACCCCAACGACCGCTTCCCCGATGCCACGGCACTCAAAGAGGCGCTGGAACTCATTACCCAAACCAGCCCATCGCGGGCTGAAATTGAGCAGCTTGTGTCGCCGCCAACGGCCGTTTCTGCGCCAACGGGACATCATCCCACCATAACGGCCGTTACCACCGCCATCCAGGTAGGAGCCACCAAGGCCGAAGCCATCTGGGCATTCCGCTGCGAAGACGAAATCCGCTCCAAACCAATCGTAGTTGGCGGGCGCGTTTTTGTCGGAGCCTATGACAACAACCTTTATGCCGTCAGCAGTGATAAGGGGGAATTTCTCTGGAAATATCCGACCCTAGACGGTATCGCCTCCACCCCCTGCCTCTATGACGATTTAGTACTGATCACCTCCTCTGACCGCCACCTCTACGCCATTCGGCAGCACGATGGCGACATTAAGTGGCGCTTCCCCACCGATGGTGCCATTTATTCTTCCCCATCCGTTCGCTTCGACCACGTCTTTTTTGGCTCTGACGATGGCTATTTTTACGCCGTTAACGCCAAACGCGGCAAGCTGGCCTGGAAAACCAACGCCTATAGCCCCATTCGCTCATCCCCATTCCTAACCGAGGAGCGCGTCTACTTTGGCACCGAAGGCGGCTATATTTACTGTCTGGAAATTTCGACCGGCAAAGCAAAGTGGCACACCCAGGCCAAACGCGCCATCACCTCCTCGCCCGTCGTTGCCGACGACATTGTGTTTGTTGGTTCGCTGGATGCCACCGTTTATGCCCTTGATGCTGGATCAGGCTGGGCCATTTGGCGTTTCCGGGCACGCCGCCCTATCATTTCGTCACCCCTGGTACATGAGGGTGTTGTTTATATCGGCTCGTCAGACAATAACCTTTATGCTATTGACATGGACACGGGTCGTCAGGTATGGGTATATGAGGCGGGGGGACAAATTGCGTCATCGCCAGCCATCTGGAATGATGCGGTTTATTTTGGTTCTGTAGATGGCAATATTTACAGTTTGACGCTGAAGCGTGGTGAGCTGCGCTGGCGTTTTGAAACGGAAGGGCGCGTGATTGGCGCGCCAACTATCGTAGATGGGGTCGTTTATGTTGGGTCTACGGATCACAACCTGTATGCGTTACCCGCTTAATCGGTGCTTGTTGTACTAGGCACAACAGGGATCTACATCAAAACAATGGTAAATTCGATGGATAATGAGCTGCACGCACCCACCGAAATACAGACCTCTCCGTTGGTAACAACGGAAGAGAAGACGCAAATCGAAACGGCCGTTTCTGTCCCAAACGTCCCCTATCTCCACGTCGCCCAGCGGTGCGACGTTGGCGCTGTACGCCAGCGCAACGAAGACTCCAGCCTGATTTTCTCCTCAGAAACGGGTGGGCATTTTCAAATGATGCCCTTTGGGCTTTATGTGGTTGCCGACGGGATGGGGGGGCATGAAAACGGCCATATGGCGAGCCGGATTGCTTCGCGCATGGCCGCCCGCCACATCCTCAACCATATTTATTTGCCCTTGCTGCAAGATGATTCGGCCGCTAACCAGGAACCCATTCAGGAAGTAATGGAAACGGCCGTTTTAGCCGCCCACAAAGCCATTTACGACCCCGAATCCCTCAGCGACAGTGGGACAACGCTCTCGGTAGCTCTCATCCTCAGTCGGCGGCTCTATGTTGCCCATGTCGGTGACTCCCGCGTCTATCTGCTGGCCGACGACAAATTTGAAGCCATTACCAACGACCATTCCCTGGTGCAGCATTTGCAAGATGTGGGTGATTTGACACCCGAACAGGCTGCTGCCTACCAATACAAAAACGTTCTGCTGCGAGCCGTGGGGCAAACCGAGGAGCTAGAGATTGACACCTATACCCGGCGCTTACCGCAGACGGGTCGGCTGTTGCTTTGCAGCGACGGGCTGTGTGGCTTTGTGCCAGACCCCGTCATTCACAAAATCATGCAGCAGAATGTGCCGCTTGAGAAAATCGCCGACAAGCTGGTGGCAACAGCCATGAGCGCTGGTGGTTATGACAACATCACGGCCATTGTGGTTGAATTTGCCTTCTAATTTTGCCCTGGCATAGGTCGCCGTTCGCAAGGGGTTGTTTTCTGGCTGGGGCAGTTGACCAGCGACGGCCTCTTTGTCGCCCATGAGTTTGAATACCGATAATCATTATACGATTCTGGGGGTCGACCGGCAGGCTACCACTGAAGTTATTCAGGCGGCCTATATGCGGTTGCGAGAGGGGTATGTTCAGGGGAGTGGGATAGATGAGCCAGATTTTCAGCAAATTAAATACGCCTATGAGGTGCTGAGCGACGCTAAGCGCCGCGCCATTTATGATTCGCTGCTGGGGGAAATTGAGGAACCCGTACTAGATTTGTCGCTGCACGCCAGCCGCACCCAAATTGCGCTGTCGGAATCGGAGCAGGTGTTTTATTTGCGGCTGGATATTAAGCCACCGGAACAGGATGTGCAGCAGTTGCCGCTTAATCTCTGTTTGGTCATTGATCGCAGCACGTCCATGGGCGGGTTGCGGCTGCAGCAGGTACAAACGGCCGTTGAACTCATTGTCAAACAGCTTGGCCCCGACGACTTGCTTTCGATCATCAGCTTTAGCGACCGGGCACAGGTGGTGGTGCCTAGTGGGCAAATCAGTAACCAGCAAACCATCCTCACCAAAATTCGGGAGATTCGCGCCTCTGGCGGCACCGAAATTTATCAGGGGCTAAACAGCGGCGTTGCCCAACTGCGTGGCGTTGAGGTAAGCGAGTACAGTAACCACCTGATTCTGCTAACCGACGGCCACACCTATGGCGATGCCGACAAATGCCTGACGCTGGCCGCCGAAGCCGCTGAATGGGGCATCACCTTCACCGCATTTGGTCTGGGCAGCGAATGGAACGATAGTTTTCTGGATGATTTGGTGTCGCCGTCTGGGGGGCTATCTAGTTTCATTGAAACACCGGGGCAAATCATTGAATTTTTGCAGAGCCGCATCACCAGCCTGGGCAAGATTTATGCCCAAAATGTGCGGCTGCGGCAAAACTTTCCAGCTGGCTTAATCCTAAAATATGGGTTCAAGCTCACGCCCTTCGCCCAACCGCTGCCGTTGGGGGGCAGCAGCGACATCAGCCTGGGGGATATTGAAGGGCGTGCGCCGCTGTCGCTGCTGCTGGAATTTTTGATTGCGCCGCAGGCCATTCCCACGCGGCTGAGTGTGCCGCTCACTATCACGGCCGATGTGCCATCGCAAAATGTACGGAAGCAGACGTTTTCCAACCGGCTACAGCTTTTTGTGCTGTCTGACCCGCCGGAGGAGGAGCCGCCAGCGGCCATTGTGGAGGCGGTGCGGCTGCTGAATTTGTATCGGATGAATGAGAAGGTGTGGTCGGAGTTGGAGGATGGGCGGGTGGAAACGGCCGTTAATCGGATGCGCTACCTCACCACCCGGCTGCTTGAAGCCGGACAAACCAAACTCGCCCAACAAGCCAACCAAGAAGCCGACCGCCTCTCCAAGCTAGGCACCCTCTCCAGCGAAGGCCGCAAGCGGCTCAAATACGGCACCCGCGCCTTAATCAGCCAAACAGGGAAATTTAAGTTCGAATGATTATCTGTGCAGACTGTTTGGCCGAACAATACCCTGGCACCCTTTTTTGCAGCGAATGCGGCAGCTATTTACGCCAGAAAGCGGCTCCCACAGCCACTCT
>JAGQGA010000506.1 GCA_020432595.1 Anaerolineales bacterium
CGGGCTGGATCAGCCAACGTCGGGGGATATTTATGTATATGGTCGCGCTGTGCATCAATTGGATGACGAGGCGGCGACAGCGTGGCGGCAGAAGGAAGTTGGCTTTGTTTTCCAATCTTTTGGCTTATTGCCAACACTGTCAGCCTATGAGAATGTAGATTTGCTGCTGCGGATTGCCGGGTTTCCACGCCGTGAACGCCAGCAACGGGTGATGTCCTGTTTACAAATGGTGGGGTTGGAAAAGTGGATGCACCATCGGCCGTATGAGCTATCTGGCGGGCAGCAACAGCGCATCGCCATTGCCCGCGCTATTGCCAACCGGCCAAAGGTGATTTTGGCCGACGAGGCAACGGGGGAATTGGACAGCGAAACGGCGCGGGAGATTTTGTCGCTGCTGAAAAATATTGCTCACGGTGAGCAGGTTACTATTTTGCTGGCCTCGCACGATAGTTTAGTGGATGAGTACGTGGATGAGGTGCTGCATTTGGTAGACGGCCGTATTCAATACGAAAACGGGCATGTTCAAGCAGAGGCTACAGAGCAACAAGCGGTACCTAAGCCCGTTGACCTCCTCCCGTCTCCAGTCACCGAAACCCAACCTCAGATTCTTGCGCCAACGTTTATAGATGTGTTGATTGCTGTCATCATCGGTGTGGGTGCTTTGAGCATCTACTTGCGTACCTTGGCACCTGATATTTTGTACGGCGACAGTGCTGAGTTTCAGACGCTGGCTTATACGCTCGGTGTAGCACATCCAACAGGCTATTCGATGTACATGTTTATGGCGCGGCTGCTTGGTTATTTGCCGATAGGGACGTTGGCGTGGCGCATTAATTTGTTATCGGCTGTCGCCGCAGCGGGAACGGTAGCCGGGATCTTTTTGCTGGGTTGTTATGTGACCAAACGTCGCCTAGCGGCTGTTTTCGGCAGTTTTGCGCTCCTAATTTCTTACACTTTTTGGTCGCAGGCGGTAATTGCGGAGGTGTACACGGTCGGGACGCTGTGGTGGGTATTGGTGATGCTGGCGTTGTGGCATTGGGGGCAACGGCCGTTTGCACGACAAGGGTGGCTTTTTACGGCCGCTTTACTCGGCGGACTGAGTTTAGGGCTGCATCTCTATTCGGTGCTGATTGCGCCAGCGGCATTGTTTTATTTTATTCGGGTGGTACGGGAACGTGACGATTGGCGGCGGTTAGCGCTGATGGGCATTGCGGGAACGGCCGTTGGCCTTGGCCTCTTCTTGCTCTCATTTTATGCCATTGACCTGCGCCAGTCGGTGACGGGCTACGATTACACGGCACAATATCCATCGGGAACGGCCTGGGGCGTAACGGCCGCAGATATGCAAACATTCTGGCAGCGCCTTTACCAATCCATCACCGCTCCGCAATGGCAAGCAGCCATGTTTCCCGGTGGTTTAGGGTTTATGGCCTCACGCTTCGGTTTTTATCTTTTCCGTTTGTTGGCCTTTGAGTTTGGGCTGATCAGCATCATCGCCGCTGTTGTTGGCTGGCGCGCCATCCGCCACCAAAATCGCCAAATCGCTGGCTTTTTGTTGCTTGGCTTTCTAACCATTTTGTTCCTGGTTATCAATTACGAGCCTGGAGACAAGCATATTTTCTATTTGCCCACCTACATTACCCTCGTGGTGGCAGCGATAGCTGGGTTTGACCGTCTTTTGGGTCGAGTGGAGCAGTGGCATTGGACGCGGCAGCCAATAGGGCAAACGGCCGTTTTACTCATCTTTGTCTTGCTGATTGGGCAACATTTTTGGCCCTCCCGCCTGGGTGCCTTAGCCGATGGCAAAGCCAGCTTCGTTACTGAAACCTACCCCTACCCTGTAGACGATTTGGCAGAACCGCGCCGCTATGCCGAGGCCATTGCCAATAGTTTGCCGGATGATGCGTTTGTTCTAATGGAGTGGCGCACCTTGTATGCTGTTTTTTATGTAACGGCCGTTGAGCAAGGACGAACGGGTATCGAAATGGCAGAACCCACACCGTATAGGACAGAAGGCCATGTACAACCCCCTTTGGTAGCACAGATAGAGCAGGATTTGCAAAACGGCCGTTCTGTTTTCACCGACAATCGTTATGATTTAGCCCAATATTTTAACATGCAACGAGAGCAAAACGGCCTGTTTCGCCTTTCCCTGCGCGAGTAGCTCATGAAGAGAGCCACCAACAAGAACCATTAGGCACGCCACCTGTAAAGACGGCCACAAATCCCCTGTAGCCAGTCTCACCCTAATCCAAACCCCTAAACGGATTATCCCGCATCTGCAAAAACTCCTTCAGTGGCATATCGCCAAACATCATCATCCATTTGCGGCCGGCTTTACTTGAGTGCAGGGCAGCGATGACCTCGACATTGTATTGCCACGACTCCATCAGTCCGGCCACGCGCTGCTGGTTGTTGAGCGACGCTTTGGCATATTTGATGGCCGGTACGGGCATCCGCGCCAACTTCTGCATCAATTTAGTTGTTTCGGTCATTAGCTCGGCTTCCGGTACAACCTTGTTGACCAGGTGCATCCGCAACGCTTCCTGAGCATCCACAATGTCGCCGGTAAACATGAGCCAGCGCGTGTCGCGGCTGGAAATGAGCCAGGGCATCATCAGCGACGGCGGCGCGGAGTTGTGGCGCACTTCGGGTTCACCAAATTTGGCGGTGTCGGCGGCAATGGCGAGATCACAGACCATCATCAGCTCCAGCGCACCCGCCAGGGCATAGCCATGAACGGCCGCTACCACCGGAATAGGCGCGTGCCAGATGTTGAGCAGCTTTTCGCAATTTTCGCTCATATCCTCGCGCCACTCTTCAACATCGGCATCAAACGCCCCGCCGCCAATGTCATAACCGGCACTAAACGCCCGCCCCGCCCCTTTGATGAGCAGGGCATTGACGTTGGGGTCAGAAACGGCCGTTTTCAGCGCATCATCCATCTCCCGAATCACCGTCTTGTTCATGGCATTGAGCTTGTCAGGGCGGTTAATCGTTATCGTAGCGTACTTATCAACTTCATCTTTCTCGTACAAAATCGTTTCGTAGGTCATAAAAAAACTCCCAATTTACGGTTACTATCCTGCCTGTTTCAACCAATCATATAATTTTGTAGTACAATCAACAATGCAATTAGGCGTTATATGGAGAATCCAATGACTTTTAATGAAATTGTTCGGGATGTGCAAGCGCTGGAAGAAGAACTAAACAGCTATGAACGCAAATACAACGTATTATCGGAAACTTTCTATGAATCTTATTTGAATGGAGAGGAACCAGCCGATGATGCATGGGTGTTAGACTGGAATGATTGGGCTGGGCTGTATGAAATCTGGCTGGAACGCCATCAACAATATTCAGATTTGATCAGAGCCTTAAAACAACAAACCTCACTCTCCGAACTCATTAAGCGAGCTGCCCATCGTGAACCCATTTCGCTCCCTTCATAGCTACGAAGAATTCATCTACACCCTTTCCAATCTGTTTCCAGTGGTAATCTCTTCAACGCTTGTTGTTTATCAGCGTGGAGCTACCCTCGGATTGGTTTCGGGTGAACTTTTCTTTGACCACGGTTATCGGATCGCCGTTCGCGAACGTTTTCAAATCCGAAATGATATGATTGTTATTCAGCGGTACGGCTATGAGATATGGTGCGGTGAGGAAAAGCTATATTGGTATGATTCTCAACCTCATCCTGATAACCCTGATTTAGCGTCAACTCATCCCCACCACAAACATGTACCACCGGATATCAAGCATAATCGCATACCCGCACCGGGGATCAGTTTTACTCAGCCTAATCTCTCCTTTTTAATCCAAGAACTTGAACGCCGTTACTTGTCTGGATAAATAAAAATCCAAGCATTGGTTACTGGAGGATTGAAGGCAGACCTCCGAGGTCTCAGAGAACTCGGAGGTCTAAGGGGCATTTGCTCCAACCTACCTCACCGTGCTACGATTCGGGCGCACAAGGTCATCTCAAACAAAATAGGAGAAAAAACATGAGTCATTCCCCCGCCACCTGGACAAACTGGGTTGGCAACCAATCCTTCTCACCCCGCGCCATCATCCCCGTTAGCACCGAAGCCGAAGTCCAACAGCACGTCGCCACCGCTGCTGCCGCCGGTTACGGCGTGCGTACCTACGGCACCGGCCACTCCTTTACCCCCATCATCGAAACCGACGGTATCTTGCTCAACATGGAGGCTATGAACGGCGTTCTCCACATTGACCGCCAAAAACAACTGGCAACCGCCCTGCCCAAAACCAGCGTCGGCGACTTTGGCGATCCGCTTTGGGAGCAAGGG
>JAGQGA010000507.1 GCA_020432595.1 Anaerolineales bacterium
TGATCCGGCTTCTTCCCCTGCTTCAGCCGCATCAGCCCCGTCACCAACTCTGCTTCCCATGCCGTAATGTTTGCCAGCAAATCCTGCACCGACCAGTTGCCAATGGCATTTGGCTCGGCAAACGCCTCATCCGGCAGATCTTCCAGCGCCATCAACAGCGTCTCTCGTGTTTCATCCAGCTTATCTAACAATTGCTCCAAGCGAGTCATATTTCATTCCAATCATATAAGTTTTGCTTACTGCCCTAAATTATAGCCAAACAACACCAATTTGCGTGGCAGAAAGATTGCTCAACAAACAATGTCACAAAATTCATTACAAATGTCATGAATATTCACGACTTTTTTCGCTAATTTCCTGCATTCTATTCATTAAAATGGACTCACGTATCACTTTTAGACCTTTAAGAAACGCACATCGGTAAGCACAAATTCCTGTATTGTTACAACTGTCTCTGAGGGGAGTCAATCGAACTTGGACTGTATTGGCCTGACATTGTTTATATGAGTGATAGCCTGGAAACGCTTCTATCCAGACCATCGCCCGTTTATCAGGAATCGCTTCATGAAACCACATCCCACCATATCGGCTTTCGCAAGCAGTTTGTTCTTCCTCTGCATTGGACTGTTGCTCATCCTCTTGTCTGCCTGCACGGCAGAACCAGGACCAACCGGTCCCGAAGGCGCACAAGGTCCCGCTGGCCTGGCCGGCCCCGAAGGCGCACAAGGTCCCGCTGGGTCACAGGGTCCTGCTGGGCCGCAAGGCCCCCCTGGCCCCGACATCCAAAATTTTCTCATCAGCACAGGTGAGGGCATCCTCTCTGAAATAACGGATGTGACGATTGGCGACGACAAAATCCCGGTTGTCACGTTTACCCTCAGCGATGCCAATGGCACGGCTTTGAGTTTGGATCAGGTTGAAAGTGTCCGCTTCCTCATCGCCCGCATCGCCACCGACCCCGAAACCGAGCTAACCAGTTACGTCAACTACTTCACCACCGAAGTCGCCGGAGCCGAATATGTTTTGGCTAGCGAAACGGTGGCTCCCGCTCTTGCCACCACCCAACAGCCCACCTTTGAAAATGGCGAAGGCCAATATGCAGAACTCGCGCTTGGCACCTACACCTACACCTTTGCTCAGCCTTTGGGCAATGACTACGACCCCAACGCCACCCACACGGTCAGTGCCGAAGTGATTAGAGGCCCACGCGACGTGGCTGCTGACCCCGTTTATACCTTTGTCCCGGCCGGTGGCGAACCAACCGTCACCCGTGACATTGCCACCACCGCCAGTTGCAACGGCTGCCATGACCAACTATCCGCCCACGGCGGTAGCCGCAAAGAGGTTGGGCAATGCGTCCTCTGCCACACCTCGCAGCTCATTGACCCTGAATCGGGCAACACGCCTGATTTTAAGGTCATGATCCACAAAATTCATTCGGGTGCCAATTTACCCAGCGTGCAAGACGGAAACCCCTATTACATTGTCGGTTTTCGCCAAAGCATCATTGATTTTAGCCACAGCGTCTGGCCGCAGGACACGCGCAACTGCGCCACCTGCCATACTGGGGCCGATGGCGACCGCTATATCACGGCTCCCCAAGCCTCAGCCTGTACCGCTTGCCACGACAATGTTGATCTCATCACCGGCGAGAATCATCCGGCCGGTAGCCGCACCGACGACAGGTGCCTGTCCTGCCATGACCCGTCAGGCGAAGAATTTGACGCTTCCGTGGCCGGGGCGCACCTGCTGCCCATCAACTCCACCCAAATTACGCGCATCAACTTTACGATTGTCAGCGTGGAAGATGCCTCACCGGGGCAGGCTATGAATGTGACTTTCAAAATCACAACCGCCGACGATGTAACCCTGACTCCGGCTGATATGGATTATCTGGCGGTTACAGTGGCTGGCCCAACCACCGATTATCTCAATCGCGTCACCGAAACCATTTACCGCACGCCGGCCGACAATCCCCCCGCTGTTGAAGAAGGCGAAGACGGCACTTATCAGTATCGCCTGAACTACACCCTGCCCGCCGATGCCAGCGGCACCTATGCTGTGGCACTGGAAGGGTATGTGAACCAAACAATCAGGGATTTGGTTGACCCCGTGCGCGTAGCTGGTTTTAACCCCATTATCTATGTTGCCCTGGACGGTGGGCAGCCCGTTGCCCGGCGGCAAGCGGTGACATTGGAACAGTGCAACGCCTGTCACGACAGCCTGGCCTTGCACGGCACCATTCGCCAAAACACCGACTATTGTGTGATGTGCCACAACTCGCTGGCAACAGACGAGGCACGCCGCCCGGCAGAAGCCATGCCCCCAACCAGCATCAGCTTGGGCTCGATGATTCACAAAATTCATCGCGGCGAGGAAGCAGAGCAGCCGCTGGCGGTTTACGGCTTTGGCAATACGGAACATAACTACGGCCATGTCGTTTTCCCCGGCACGCTAAACCGCTGCGAGACCTGCCATGTGGCGGGGTCATACAGCTTGCCGCTGGCATCGGGTGTACAGCCGACAACGATTACCCAAGCAGGTGCCGTGGTCAGCACCACCCCACCCATTCGCTCGCTGTGCAACGCCTGCCACGACAGTGTGGCGGCTGGTGGTCATGCCGAACTGCAAACGACGGCCTCTGGCATTGAAACTTGCCAGGTTTGCCACGGAGCGAACCGTGAGGCGGATGTGCTAAAGGCGCATGAATAATCATGAAACGATTAATCCGTTCCCAAATGCGTGTGATGCAGATAACGGCCGTTATTCTCATCGCCTTCATCACCTATGCTGGCGTTAGATCCCTGTTCGGTGCACCACCCGTCCACTCGCTGCCCGAATACTCTCCCCGCACCGGTGAAACGTGCGCCGTCTGCCATGTGAGCGCGGGGGGCGGCGGGCCACGGACGCTGCGCGGGCTGCTGTGGGCGGCGCGTGGCCGCCCTGACCAGGTGCCCACGCTGCCCGGTATGCTCATTGCCCCCGCTGAGATTGTTGATGGACTGGAGCTTTACGACATTGCCTGCGCCGGTTGCCACGGCTACAGTCGTTCGGGGCTGTTTGCCATCGGGTTAGCCAACAGCGGCATCTCACAAGGAGCCATTCGCTCTTTTACGCTGAATGGAATTCCCGAACTCAACATGCCAGCCTTTGACGGGCAGTTTACCGATGAACAGTTGGAGGCACTGGTAGCGTTTGTGGCCGATTTGGGCGATGGGCAAATCCCGCCGGAGGAGTATCCCTTGCCGCCGTCCCAATTTATCTGCGCCCCAGTGGAACCGGCTTCATGTGGAGGTAAATAAGCAGCATGGCTACCCCCTTAACTCGACGTCAATTTATGCAAATGGCTGCGATTACGGCCGGCAGTGCCGCCGTCGTGGGCGGTCTGCAAGGGCTGCTGAATCTGGAGGCTGACGCGGTAACGGAGATTGAACTGCTGCCAACGGCCGTTTCTACCACCAACCTCATCCCGGAAAAGATCGTCCCTGGGGTTTGCCTGCTCTGCCCAAGTGGCTGTGGGGTGTTGAGCCGGGTCGTAAACGGCCGTTTGGTCAAACTCGAAGGCAACCCCATGCACCCCATGAATTTGGGAACCCTCTGCCCCAAAGGCCAGGCTGCCCCCGAACTGCTCTACAACCCCGACCGACTCACCAGCCCTCTGCGGCGCACCGGCGAACGCGGTGCAGGGCAATGGGAACCAATCAGTTGGGATGAAGCCGTGCAGCTAGTCACCGCTCGCCTCAACAACCTACGCGCCGCCGGGCACCCCGAACAGGCCGTTTTGATGCACGGCGAAGCCCCCGGTCAGCTCAAAAGCTTCTTTCAGCAATTTATGCGCCTCATTGGTTCCCCCAACGTCATCTCCCGCGAAAGCCTCAACATCGCCGCCGCCAAATTAGGAAGCTATCTGACGCAGGGGGTTTACAACACCCCCGTCTACGACCTGGAAAACAGCAGCTACATCCTCTCCTTTGGTGCCAGCATGTTGGAGGCCGGCCCCGTGCCGCAGCGCATGATTTCGGGCTACGCCTTTATGCGGCGTGGCCGCGCCGAACGGGGCAAAATGGTTGTCGTTGACCCCCGCCAGGGTGTCAGCGGAGCCAAAGCTGACGAATGGATTCCCATTGTCCCCGGCACCGATGCGGCTCTGGCTCTAGGCATGGCAAACGTCATCATTCGCTCTGGATTAATTGACCCCAGCTTTGTCGGCCACTACAGCTTTGGCTACGAAGATTTCCCCGACGAAACCGGCACGCGGCTCATTCAGGGCTTCAAAAATTTCGTCCTTGAAAATTACAACCCGGAAC
>JAGQGA010000508.1 GCA_020432595.1 Anaerolineales bacterium
AAATGAGTGAGACGGAAGAGCTGCGCCAGGCCATCCGGGCGCAGGTTGCTGAATACTACCAGAAGGTGCATAAGGAACGGCCGTTTGAACCGGGCAAATCCAGAGTCCACTACGCCGGCCGTGTCTTTGACGAGCGCGAACTGCAAAACATGGTCAGCTCCGTACTCGATTTCTGGTTGACGGCCGGCCCCTACACCCAGCAATTCGAGGACGATCTCGGCCACTTTCTCGGCGTGCGCGAAGTCATCCCCGTCAACTCCGGCTCCTCCGCCAACCTCGTCGCCGTCACCACCCTTTGCTCCCGCCGCCTGAAGTACCCCCTGCTCCCCGGCGATGAAGTCATCGTCCCCGCCGCCAGCTTCCCCACCACCGTCAACCCCATCATCCAAAACCAGCTCACCCCCGTCTTTGTAGATAGCTGTTTGGGCGACTACAACCCCAACGTAGACGAAATCGAAGCCGCCATTTCCCCCCGCACCCGCGCCATCATCTTTGCCCACACCCTCGGCAACCCCGCCGATATGGATCGCATTGTTGAGCTAACCAAAAAGCACAACCTCTACCTCATTGAAGACACCTGCGACGCGCTTGGCTCCACCTGGGACGGCCAAATGGTGGGAACGTTCGGCCAAATGGCAACCCTCAGCTTCTACCCCGCCCACCACATCACCCTCGGCGAAGGGGGGGCGGTCTACACCAACAGCCGCCGCCTGGCAAAAATCGCCCGTTCGGTGCGCGACTGGGGGCGTGACTGCTGGTGTGGCTATGACAACCCAGTAAACGGCAAATGCGGCCGGCGCTTTGACCGCGAAGTCCCCGGCATCCCCGGCTACTACGACCACCGCTACTACTACACCGAAATCGGCTACAACCTGAAAACCACCGACCCGCAGGCGGCGATGGGGGTAGCGCAGGTGAGCAAATTGCCCCACTTCATCGCTACGCGCAAACGTAACTTCAACTATCTTTACGAAGGATTGCGCCAATTCGAACAATTCCTGATGCTCCCCACCTGGCACCCCAAAGCCGATCCCTCTTGGTTTACCTTCCCCCTGTACGTCAAACCCGATGCCCCCTTTATGCGCCACGAACTCACCCGCTTTCTGGAAATGAACCACGTCGAAACGCGGCTCATTTTTGCCGGCAATATCACCAAACAGCCCGGCTATCAGCACATTCAGGCGCGGGTGGTGGGCGATTTAGCCGTCGCGGATGAAATTATGCGCGGTGCGTTCTTTATTGGGGTGTTCCCCGGTTTGGATATTCCGCGTCTTGACTATATCATTGACATGTTTGCCAAGTTCTTCCAAGAACGGGGTATTCGTTAATTGATAAAATTGGCAATCATAAAGTTGTCATTCCCGCGCAGGCGGGAATCCATTCTTTAGGCCAGTGTGGATTCCCATTTTCGCGGGAATGACAGAGCCTTTGAGAACGCCAAAACTGTTTTTTTCCAACGTTTGCTTCCCAAATATTTTTTTGCTGCAAGTGAGAAGCTGCCAGAACCAGGATTGGGTCACCCCAAACCGCCTTGCCACCTGCAACTTGTAACTTGCCTTTGTGAATTATGAAAAAATTGTCTGTCATTATTTGCTGTTACAACGAACGGGCGACCATCCGCGATGTCATTGCCAAAACCCAGGCGGTTGATTTGGGCGCGGGCTGGGCACGAGAGATTTTGGTGGTGGACAACTGCTCCACCGATGGCACCCGTGAGATTCTGCAAACCATAGATGACCCGGAAATTCGGGTGATTTTGCACGAGCGCAACATGGGCAAGGGGATGTCTATCCGCACGGGCATTGCCAATATGACGGGCGATTATATGATTATTCAGGATGCAGACTCGGAGTATGACCCGGCCGAACACAGCAAGTTTTGCCAACTGGCGGCGGAGACAAACGCGCCAGCGATTTTTGGTTCACGGGTATTGGGCGGGCATGTGAAGTATGAGTATGCTCATGCGTATTTGGGGGTGCGGGTATTAACGGCCGTTACCAACCTCTTCTTTGGCGGCCACCTCACCGATGTTGCCACCGCCACCAAAATGGTGCGGAGCGATGTCGTTAAAGCCCTCAACCTCACCACCACCGACTTCAACCTCGATTTTGAGCTGCCCAACAAAATTTTGCTTTCCGGCCACGACATCCTCGAAATTCCCATCAACTACAGCCCCCGCACCTACGCCGAAGGCAAAAAAATCACCACCCGCGATGGCTTCCGCGCCTTGCTCATCATGCTGCGCGACCGGCTAGGGTTGTCACCCGTGCTAAAAAAAACGGCTAAAGCCGAACAAATTGTTACGCCAAATGAAACAAAACCCCGGTATGATACCTCGCAGACCTCATAGGAAAATTACCAAACGATACTCAATAAGGGCATAAACTGACTTTCGGTCAAAGGAGATTAGAGATTAGAGATTATTAGTCTCCAATCCCCAATCTCTAATCTCCAGGAAAACGTCAGGTTATGGCCTTCGCACGTATATATGAATATTGTCATCACAGGCTCCATTGCCTACGATTATATAATGTCTTTCCCCGGCAAGTTCACCGACATGCTGCTTGCCGACCAACTGCATAACATCAGCGTCAGCTTTCTGGTGGATTCGCTCAAGCGGCAGCGCGGCGGCACTGCACCAAACATCGCCTACACCCTAGCCCTGTTGGGTGCTCGCCCTACCATCATGGCAACCGCCGGGCAAGATTTCGCCGACTACCGTCACTGGTTGGAAAAACATGGCGTAGATACGTCAGCCATTGTCGAAATTGAGGACGAATATTGCGCCTCCTTTTTTGTCAACACCGACGAAAATTTGAACCAAATCGCCAGTTTCTACACCGGGGCGATGTCCCACGCCAAGGGACTGAGCTTTGCCACCCACGCCCCCGCCACTGGGCTGGCAACCGTCTCCCCCAACGACCCCGACGCGATGCGTGCTTACGCCGCCGAATGCAAGCGGCTGCAAATCCCCTATCTCTATGACCCCAGCCAGCAAATTGCGCGGCTGTCGGGCGATGATTTGCGTGAAGGGCTGGATGGCTGCTTTTTGCTGACGGTCAATGAGTATGAGTATGGGGTGATCCGCGAAAAAACGGGGCTGAACGAAGCGCAAATTTTAGAGCGGGTTGGTGGTCTGTTGGTCACGCGGGGAGCGGAAGGCTCGACACTGATTATCAACAATGATGTGTTCCAGATTCCCGCCGTTACGCCCAGCCACATTGTGGACCCCACGGGCGCGGGGGATGCGTACCGCGCTGGGCTGATGCGCGGAATGCAGCTTGACCTGCCCTGGGACATCGCCGGCCGTATGGGTGCCCTGGCCGCGACCTATGTGTTGGAAAACCTCGGCACGCAAAATCACACGTTCACGCCGGCCGCGTTCGTCGCCCGCTATCGGGAAAACTTTGACGATAACGGCCGTTTAGATTGTCTAACTAACCAGTAACCAGTAATCAGTGAACAGTAAACAGTAAACAGTGGCCTGACTGATTACCGATTACTGATTACCGATTACCGAATACAGAAACGAAGGAGCATCAAAACAGATGGAATTTGATATTAAAAATGTAGACCTTGCCCCCGGCGGTCGTCACCGCATTGAGTGGGCTTCGCAGGAAATGCCGGTTTTGAAGGGCGTGTTGCAGCAGTTTACTGAAGAACGGCCGTTTGCTGGGCTGCGTGTCGGCGGCTGTATGCATGTCACCACCGAAACCGCCAACCTCATGGTCGCCCTCCAATCCGGTGGCGCCGACGTGGTGCTGTGCGCCTCCAACCCGCTCAGCACCCAGGACGACGTGGCCGCATCGCTCGTCGCCCACTACGAAATCCCCGTCTACGCCATCAAGGGCGAAGACAACCAGACCTATTTCAACCACATCAACGCCATTATTGACCACAAACCCCACATCATCATGGACGATGGCTCTGATGTCACCAGCACCATCCACAAAGACCGGCGCGATGCCATGAGCACCGTCATCGGTGGCACCGAAGAAACCACCACCGGTATCGTCCGGCTGCGGGCAATGGCAAAAGATGGGGCACTGGAATTCCCGATGATGGCCGTCAACGACGCGCTGACCAAACACATGTTTGACAACCGCTACGGCACCGGCCAATCCACCATGGACGGCGTGATTCGCGCCACCAACTACCTCATCGCTGGGAAAGTTGTCGTCGTTGGCGGCTACGGCTGGTGCAGCCGGGGCATTGCCATGCGGGCGCGGGGGCTGGGCGGCAACGTCGTTGTCACCGAGGTAGACCCGCTAAAGGCACTGGAAGCGGTGATGGATGGCTTCCGCGTC
>JAGQGA010000509.1 GCA_020432595.1 Anaerolineales bacterium
GGATATTTTGTCGCCCAAGCAACTGGCGGCACTGGTAGATGTGCGGAAGTCGGAGGAGACGTGGGAGGAGAAGGTGCTAAAGGCGTTTGTGGCAAACGGCCGTTTGCTCGACATCCCGGCGCGGCGCAAAAAACGGCTGGTGGTGCTAACCTGGCTGGTGGAACAACTCGACCCAACGCGGCAATACCATGAGCTAGAGCTAAACGAGTGGCTCAAGCAGTTTCACGACGATTGCGCCTCGCTGCGCCGTTACATGGTCGACGAACAACTGCTCATCCGCGAGCGCAACACGTATTGGCGGCCAACCTTGTCGTAGAGACGCAAAATTTTGCGTCTCTACCTTAATCAATCCACAGCCACAACTACGTTACGCAGTTTGCCAATGCCCTCGACCTCGGTTTCCACCACGTCGCCGGGTTTGAGGAATTCGGGGGGGGTGCGGGCCACACCCACGCCGTCGGGCGTGCCGGTGGCAATGATGTCGCCGGGGAGCAGCGTCATCGCCTTGGAAAGCTGATGAATGACCTCATCAACGCCAAAAATCATCTTTTGTGTGTTGCCATCCTGCTTGAGCACGCCGTTAACATGGCAGGTGACGCGCAAATTTTGCGGGTCGGCCACCTCATCGGCGGTGACAATCCATGGCCCCAGCGGGTCGCTGCCGTCAAAACTTTTGCCGACAAAAAATTGTTTGTGCTTGCGCTGCACGTCGCGGGCGGTCACGTCGTTGAGGACGGTGTAGCCAAACACATGGCTGCGGGCATCATCTTTGGCAATGCCGCGCCCCTGTTTGCCAATAATAACCACTAATTCGGCCTCCCAATCAATGTGGGTGGAAACGTGGCCGAAGTAGGGAATGTCGCCATAGGGCGCGTTGACGGTGGTGGTGGCTTTGTTGAAGATGAGGGGCAGTTCCGGTACATCCACCGGCAGACCCTGTGCCAGGGCAATTTCTTCAACATGACCGAGGTAATTTTTGCCGACGCACATGAGGTTGCGCCGGGGGACGGGAATGGGGGCGAGGAGGGTGATGTCAGCGAGGGAAACGGCCGTTTCTGCCCTTGCCACCACATCCCTTGCCTGTGCCAACCCCTCGGCTCCCATTTCGATGAGGCCGAGCATGGTGGGGGAAACGGCCGTTAAATCCACCACCCCCGCCCCCGTCACCGCCCCAATTTTTTCCACTCCATTGAGCTGATAAGTAACAAGTTTCAAGCGTCTTCTCCTTTAAAAATGGGACACGGACGAACACGGACGAACACGGATGACTCTGTGAAATTGTTGATTTTGATTCATCGTAGTGCCTCATTGTTCATGGTGTCGCCTTTACAAGTGCGAGTGCCATTAAGCCCTTTATTGTAACAGAAAGTGAACAAGTAGAGCGTAAGCTTGGGCAGAGGCCGCAAAAACTCCTCTGTGCTTCTCTGTGGCTTCTTTGTGTAGCTCTGTGTCATCACTTTTCGGCCACGAATAGACGGTCGAAGCCGAGGGGGACGAGTTGGAAGAAGGTGGTGCCGGGGGTCAGGGGCAGGATGTTGCCATTGAGGTCGGTGAAGGTGAGCATGTGGCTGGGGTCGGCGCGGTGCCAACGGCCGTTTATCCGCACCCCATTGCGAAAAACCGACGCTGACCCCTCGCCCCAAATTTGAATTTGGATAGACGGTTCGCCGTTTGTGTCCTCCACAATGTCGGTGTTGACGTGTTCCGCCGCCACCACCACGATGTTGTCAAAACGAAGCTGCTCCCCGCTGTTGGCATCCAAGTGGGGTTCACCATCAGTCCAGCGGCTGTAACGGCCGTTAATCCACACCCACGTCGCATTGGTTCCTGTGTAGGCAATCTCCACACGGCCGGCGGGTGTGCCAGCTTGCAGCGGCTCGGCGCGGAATGCCATGCCATTCGCAAACGTGGGTGGCACGTTCTGCCCGCGTTCGTCCAAAATAAAGCGTAGATTGTAGGTGTTGGTAAACAGGGTGTGGGTGGCTGGTTTGTCGCCATCGGGGATGCGCTCAAAGCCGCCGTGGGCAAAGTCGGGTGAAACGACGCGCTCATAAAAGCTGCTGGCGCGAATTTGCTCGCGCACCCGTCCGGCCGAACCGGAGTAGGCAAAGGCGGCATCGTACATGATCGGGATTTCCAGGTCAATGAGCCGGGCGCTGCGAATGGAGCCGACTTTTTCCACGTCGTGGGTGTAAAAAACGGCCGTAAATCGGGTTGCGCCCCCTTCGGCATAATGTTCAAACACCAGGTCGGCACTGCCCAGCCCCGCCTGGGGTCGCACAAAGGGGGGCGCATTGGAGATTTTGATGGCTAACGGCCGTTTAGCCAACACTGCTGGATCAGACACAACCAGCCCGGTTAGCGGGTTGACGTTGGCCGGGAAATCGGTGGGGCCAATCAGCCCTTCAATGGCAGGCGTGGCGGTGGGTGTAGGCGGGATGGTGGGAACGGCCGTTGGGGCAATGGTGGGCAGCGCAGTGGCCGTGGGCGGTGGCTGCGTGGGTGCTGCTGTCGCTGTTGGCAACAAAGTGGATGTTGCTGTAGGAGATGGAATGGGAATGGCGGTGGGAGAGGTGGTTGGAGAAACGGCCGTTGGCGTTTGGCACGCCACCAGCCAGCAAACGGCAAAAATCCAGACAAACTGCTTCTTCATATGACCCGTCTTTGTACAGAAATGTAGGGAGTAGGGAGTAGGGAGTGGCGCGTCTACGCCCTACTCCCTACTCCCTACCCCCCACTCCCCACAGATCATATCACCGCGTCCGGCGCTGCCAATATTCCTTGGGGGCCAGCTTGTCTAGCTCTTCGGTGGGGGTGTGCAAAAATTCTAGCAGCAGCCGGTTAAACCGCGCTGTTTCTTGCAGCATGGGAAAATGCTGCGACTCTGGTAGGGAAATGATGTGGTGCAGTTCGCCGCTGCCATTTTCAAACGGCTGGGTGTCATATTGCGGCATTTGCACGACGCTGTCTTTTCCCCCGTAAATGCCCAAAACGCCGCACGAAACCTTGTTAATGACCTCGCCAACATCCATTGTGGCAAACTCCTCGGCTACCCGCCACATGGCCTGTGGGTCGGTTTTGTGTAGTTCGCCGCCAACTTCGTTAAAGGTTTGGCTTTTGCCCAAAATTTTGTTGGCAAAAATGGCTGGTTCCAGATTTTGCAGCCGAGGGTTCAGGCTGGTGCCCTGCATCGGCAGGGCAATGGCGGCAACCTTGCTCACGCGGTCGGGGTAAGTGGCCGCGTAGCGCAGTGCTACTATGCTGCCCAAGGCGTGGCCGACCAGCGTCACGGGGGTGATAATGCCAAGCTGTTCAATAAATTGGTCGAGAAGCGTGGTATAACCGGCAAAACTGTAGAGCGTGGCTCGTTCAGGGTCGGTGTAAACTTTGCTGGAGTCGCCGTACCCCCACAAATCCAGCGCAAAAGCACGGTATTGAGTGGAAAGTGCCTGCATGGCCGGCCACCAATAACGCCATGAACCCAGCCAGCCATGCACAAAGATGACAGGCTGCCCACGTCCGAGCACTTCATAATGGATGAAGTAGTTTTCGATGTTGGTGATGCTCATAGCTACCGTTACAAAGGGTGACAACCAACTTGCCACCTGTGACTGCCGCCGCAAAACCTGTACCCAAATGGCGGCGTTTCCAGAGGAAGGGGTTATCGGCTTAATACATGGGTAATGGTGTCTACCAATGCCTGAGGCGCAAACGGTTTTAAGATGTAGTCGGCTGCGCCCACTTCATAGCCAGTTTCAATTTCTGCTTCCTGCCCTTTGGCAGATAGAAAAATCACGGGAATGTCCTTGGTTTTGTTTTGCGCTTTGATTTTGCGGCACGCTTCATAGCCGGTCATCTTGGGCATACGCACGTCCATCAGAATGAGGTCGAAGTTGTCGGTGGGAGCCAGCTTAACGGCCGTTTCCCCATCCTCCGCACTCACCACCTCAAACCCATGAAACTTCAGCGTTAGCAGAATCAACTCTCGAATGTCGCGGTCGTCTTCTGCAATCAAAATTTTACTCATGTAACAAAACCTCTGGCTTATGCCAACTCGCTTTCTTCCACCACAATTGGCAAATTGAATGAGAACGTACTGCCTAGCCCCGGCGTGCTTTCCACCGCCAGCGTGCCCCCGTGCATTTCCACCAGCCCTTGCACAATGGCAAGTCCCAGCCCTGTGCCCGATACGCGCTGCACATCTTCATCATCGGCTCGGAAAAAGCGGTCAAAAATCTTGGCTAAATTTTCTTTGGTAATCCCAATACCGCTGTCTTGCACGGCCAGATTAACAAATTGCTC
>JAGQGA010000050.1:0-10497 GCA_020432595.1 Anaerolineales bacterium
GGAAATGGCAACCATTATCGGCACCATCCAATCCATGGCGACCCATTTCCCTGGGCTGCGTGAGGAGTGGCGGCAAAATTGTAGGCAGGAGCGGCTGTTGGGGGTTGACCTGAACGGCCAGATGGACAGCCCGGTGGCGCAAGACCCGGAAGTGCAAAAGCGGCTGCAGGAGGTGGCGGTGGAAACCAACCGACATTATGCCCAACTGCTGGGGATTAATCAGTCGGCGGCGGTGACTTGCGTCAAGCCATCGGGCAACTCGTCGCAACTGCTGAACTCATCTTCGGGGCTGCACGCCCGCTGGTCGCCCTACTACATCCGCAATGTGCGCGTGGGAACCCACACGCCGGTCTTTAAGGTGCTGCGGGATGCCGGTGTGCCGATGGATCCGGAGAATGGGCAAACGCGGGAGAGTGCGAATACGTGGGTGGTTCATTTTCCGGTGAAGGCCCCGGAAACGGCCGTTACGCGCAACCAACGCACCGCCCTGGAGCAATGCGACTTCTGGCTGCAAAACAAAATCAACTACACCGAACACAACCCCAGCGTCACCATCACCTACCAACCAAACGAAGTCCTTGACATCATCCACTGGGTTTGGCAGCACCAAGACAAAATCGGCGGCATGGCCTTCCTGCCCGCCTTCGATGCCCAATATGACCAAATGCCCTATGTAGACATTCACCGCGAAGAGTATGAAAGGTTAGCCTCACAATTCCCTGAAATTGACTTCTCCAAGATTTACCGCTACGAAGAAGAGGATTTAACAACAGCGGCTCAGGAGTTAGCTTGCCTGGCTGGCTCTTGCGACATCTAATTCAAACTAAAAAGCAAACAAAAGCGCACGCCATGAATAAGAACACGGCGTGCGCTTTTTGCAGGTGGTCTTTTGGGGCGGAAAACGGCCGTTTTTACAAACGTTGCGCTACAAAACGACAAAGCAACAAAGCAATCATCATTTGCTTTTATTAAAGCCCGGTTATAAAATAGTTATAAATTGGTTATAGACAGCAGCAAATAAGTGTCGTAAAGAGTTGTCTCCTCCATAAAAAGAGAAAGAGCAAGGAAGCAATATGAAAAAGCTAGCATCAGAACGAAAAAACAAAAACACCAACATGCCTAAACAGCGCGTAGCCTACGTCACACCAGCCGTCATCTACGAGGGTCAAATCACAGCGCGTGCCGGGAGCGTCATTGCTGATGAACCCGATGGTGGGGCTGTTGATCCAACTGATTTGTTTGGCAACAATTAAAAAGTAGTGGAAAGCTCAGGTTTCGCTGAACTTTCCACTTTAGAGCTTCTCAGGGAAGCGCATTGGGGTTGGGAAACGGCCAGTCGCGGAAATCGGTCGCGCAGTTGTCGGCATCACGCCAATAGGGAAAGCGTTCTAGGCTATGGTTGCTGGCGGTAACGACCGGGCAAGGAACCGCACCAGGGAAAGTACTCGTACCATAGGTCAGCAAATCTACAATTTGGTCAGCAGGGTTACGCAAAATCACCTCATCACCGGCATTGCCCAACTGCAAGAAGGTGGCTGTGTCGCCCCATGATTGATCGTCAATGAGGTTAGCAACGGCCGTTTCTGTCTCCAAAATCTCAAAATCCGGCCAGACCCCATACTCCGCAAAAAACGCCGTGGCACTGGTTGCCACCACCAGCGTCGCCTGCGGTTCCAAAATTGTCCCCACCGGGAAGCGGCGCACATCTTCAAAATCATCCCGGTTCACCGCATCCCCCAGACTGTAGCCACTGATGTCAATAGGAAAACCAGTCGGGTTTACCAGTTCCACAAACTCAGCGTCATCCACCCCCGACGGGTTGTATAAAACCTCGCTAATCAGCACGTGCTGCGCCCGCCCGCGATAGCCGTGGCGAACAACGGGCAAATAGGCGCGGGACGGCCAATCGCGGTTAAACATCTCCGCCAGCAGCGTATAGGCCTCATTGGACTGCACCTGGAGTGCCAGTTCCCGATTTCCCTTGCTGGCCTGCTCGGTGCCGTTGATGCTGCCCACGTGGACATAACCACGCCCGTTTAGCTGCACCAGCACCATCTTGTTGTGAATCCCCAGCCCAGTGGGGTTGCCCACGCGGCAATCCACATCAAGCTGCTCCTGCCGCGCCGTCGCCAGCGCATAAGCGCAGGTAGCGGCATTGCTCACCGGGGCGGTGGGGTCATCAAAGTAGCTGTCGAACAGCAGCCGCACCGTCGCCCCGCGCCGCGCCGCCGCCAGATATGCCTCCAGCCGCAGGTTGGGGTCATCGGTGGGGTTGCTGCTGCTGCGCCCCCAAAACGGCCGTTCTGACAACTGCTGCACCAGCACCACATCCCCCGCCCCGGCGCGCCCCACCAGCCCCAGCAGCCCATCCAACGAGCGCAAGCTGTTGTCGGGCGACTGCACCAGTTCAAAGGCAAAGGTGCCGTGCAGCGTCAATGGCGTTGGGTAACGCACCGGGTAATCTACCCCACCCGTCATCGTAATTGGCACCACGTAGGCTGGCGGTGCGCCATACTTGGGATGGCTAGCCTGCCAGCGGAACAGGTCATGGTGGTTAGCCGGGTCAAGGTCACGGGCAAAGAGTGTTTGCAGGTGTGCCACCACCGTTGGCGCATCGGTGAGCAACACCACACCGCGATGCCCAAGCGTGCCATCGCTTTTGTCGTCATCGGGGAAGCTGCGCGGGCTAAAGTTTTCGCTGCTTACCACCCCGATTTTGCCATCAATAATCATGTATTTGGCGTGGTAGAAGCGGTAGCGATCCTGAATGTCAATGGCATCGTCGCGGATCATAAACCAGCACGCGCCCCCGGCCGCCTCCAACTGCTGGCAAACATATTTTTCCTGGTCATCCATCCCACCCACTGGCTCTCCTTCCAGCAGCACCGTCACCGCCACCCCACGCTGGCTGGCGGCCATAAGCTGCTGCGCCAGCGGCCAATTGTCAAAGGTGAGGGCGGCCATTTGGATGGTGTGGTTGGCAGACTGGATGTGCTGGGCAAGGGTGGCGAAGGCGTTATCGGGGGCTTGGGCAATGGTCAGAACGGCCGTTTCCGTCACCGCCACCGTGTGAAAAAAGGCATCAAAATCCCAGCCAGGGTAGCGCACTTTACGGCCGTTTATCGGGTCACTCCCCTCCTGCGCCCAATCCACCGCCGTGTTGCTGTCAGGCAGCGGCAGCCCCGTCGCCTGGTCGCGTTTGCGGTACAAAATTTGCCCCTCGCTGGTAAAGACATTGGGCACCGTGTACGGCTGCAATGCCGCTCCCTGCCAGTTGGCCGGGTCGCCGCTGCCCGTGCCATAGGCCAGCCAATCCACCACCGCGCCCGTTACATCCAGCAGCACGACCTCGTCGCCGCCGTTAGCAAAGCCAGGCCAGCTTCCACCCAGGTTGGGGATGTTGGGACTGCTGTCGCTGTGTTCAAAGTCGGGCGGGAAGCCAAACTGCCGGGTAAAGGCAGAGCCATCTCGCGCCAGCCACACCGTTTGCCCCGGCTGAAGCTGCGCCCCAACGGGCAAAACGGCCGTTCCGCTGCCGCCATCCCCCACCTTCCAGCCAGCCACGTCAACGGCCGTTTCTCCCCCATGCCACAGCGCCACCGCCTCATCTAAATCATTTGGCTCATAGCCATCCACATAGACGGCATCAATCAGAACGGTGGTGGGCAGAGAAACGGCCGTTTGCGCCACGACACTGTTATTCGCCAGCGTCACCTCCGCCGCCGTTGTCGCCGCCGCCAACTGGTTGCTCACCGTTCCAATGGCCGTTGTCGCCAGGGTGGTAGTCAGAACAAAGGAAACGGTGCTGCCAGCAGCCAGGTCACCCAGTTCCCACACCAGCGTTTGGGCATTGGGATGCTGGGCACTCAACCCACTGCTGTCGGCAATGTAGGTGAGTTCAAGGGGCAAGGTGTCGGTGAGACGAACGGCCGTTGCCACCTCATCCCCCACATTTTGCACCCGCAGTTGGTAGACAACCGTTGCTCCCGGCGGGGCAGAAGCCGGACCGCTTTTGCTTACGGTCACATCTACGCCGCTTACACCGCCGCACAGGCCATCTACCCAGGCGGTATTGCTGCCACCGTTGCCCGTGCCAGGGGTGGTGTCGGTAGCGGGGATGATTTGCCATTGAGCGGCGTCGGGAAGGGAAACGGCCGTTTCGCCTATAAACGCCACCCCCTGCTGTGCCGCCGGGTGCAGCCCTGGTGCTTGGGTAAAATCGTGAACGGTTGCGCCGGAGGCATCGCGCAGGTGGGGGTTGTCGCTGGCGGTGGTGTTGGCTATGGCGGGCCAGGTACCGGTAAAGAAACGGCCGTTGTTATGCCCTACCACTAACCGACAGTCGCTCCCGTCTTCATCGTCCGGCGGCAGTACGGTGTCGGGGTCACTGCCGTTGTAGATGACAACCAGCGTTCCAGCCGGCAGTGCCGACCAGCCCACATCGCTGCTAAACTGCAAATCACCGGGCGTTGAATCCCCCAAATCCCAGCCGCGCAGGTCGGCCGGCCCGGTTACCACCAGCAATTCCACCCATTCACGGCTGCCACCGTTACCCTGCGACCATTCATTGATAATGACGGTGCCGTTTGTGGGCGCAACCACTTGCCCCAACCCCTGTAACCAAAACAGCCAGCCCCCCACGCCAGCCAAGGACAAACCGACAGAAAGCAAAACCCCAAAGACACGCTGCATCGTAACGCCTCCATTGCTATGAAATCTATAAAGTTATGACAACTTCTTGAAGGTCTTTGTGCGACCGCTGGAGTTATATCAATCTCGTCTGTTTTTGGCAAAAAAAGAGCTGGTAAATCCTAGATGATTTACCAGCCCTGAAAAGCGTTAGATTGTAGCCGAGCTTTCTAAAGCTCGCTCCTTGCCCTCAAATAAAGAGCGAGGATTGGAATCCTCGGCTGCTAGAAAATGCTTTGTCCTGGCGTCATAATCGTGTTCGGGTCAAAAAGCTGTTTAGCAGAGACAAGCTCCCCCCACTGGGGTTGAAAATGTTTATGCCAATCCTGCTTATCCATTGGCACCGAATCTACAGCGTATCGTTTGCCACCGGCTGCTACTACCCCATCTCGAAGCTGGGCGTTGTGTGCCAAGGCCGCGTCAATCAGCGGAGGCACCGGGGGTACCGTTTTCAGCAACGCAAAGGTAAAGAATTTATCGCCGTCGGGTGTCATCAACAGTGGCGCGTTAAACTTGTTGCCCTTGAAAGGATACAGGATGACCACGCTACCTGGCCCCAAATCGCTGGGGACAATGCTGCTAAAGAGGTTGCTAAGGTAGCTGTAGGCGGTATCGGTGGGCAGAAAGGCGTTAAACCAGGGGTGCGGGAAGGCCCACAAGCCAAAGGGGATGAGAATGGAGTCAATTAAGATGGAGACACGGTTGACAAAATCAAAGGTGGCGGGGTTGAAGGCATCGAAGGCGGGGTTGAAAAACGGCCGTTCTTCCATCGTCTGGCCACCCGGCAAAAAGTTCAGCCCAGCAAGTACAGTTGCATCGTCTGCCGCCGTACCGTTATATTTCACCGCTTCCAGAATAAAAATCCAGCTATCTCCACCCGCATCAAGCGCGAACCCTTCTACGTAGTCAAAACGGCTGGTACCAATTAGGAACTCTTGATCGGCCATCATGGCGTTGACATCCAGATAGGGCAAATTGTAAAAGCGCACAGTTGCCGGTGCTGGAACCAATTTAACCTTAGCTTCCACAATGATGCCTACTTGCCCTAACCCTGCCCGTACTGCATCAAAGAGGCGATCATTTTGCGTGGCTGAGCAAGTCACCAGATTGCCATTCCCCGTTACAACGGTCAGCTCATTTACGTTATCAACCTGGGGACCGTGGGCAAAGCCTTGACCACCAATGCCACCAACGGCAAGCGTACCACCGACGCTGAGGTGTACGTAGTCAGTGAGCGTGGGCGGCGTAAATCCTGCGGCCGTTGTTGCCCCAGCCAGATCAAACCAAGTTACGCCGCCCTGTACATGGGCTTCAGTGGCGGTGATGGAATGAATGGTGTTGAGGGTGGACATATTGATGACAACACCGGCCTCGTTTTGCGCCTGTCCCTGCGTTGAATGGCCCTGCCCGCGTGCCGACACCTTGATGTCATGCTGCTTGGCAAACTGTACCATGACCACAACGTCATTGATGGAACCAGGGTCAAGCACGGCCAGGGGGCGATGGCTAACCATATGACCAAAGTCATCGGCAGTGGCATCTAGCTGGGCACTGCCGGCCGGATCCATGTACAAGGTGCCGTCAAAGGTGGGGAAGTTGGGGGCGGCAGCAACGGCCGTTTGTACCCCTGTCCAATCCAACCAGCGGCGAGTGTGCATATCAAAACCAACGATGGCGGCACTAGCCAATGCTCCCTTTAAAAACGACCGGCGCGACAATTTCTTTTCCTGAATCATATTGCAACTACTCCTTAACCCATTAGGGGAGACAAACTGCTTCTCGCAATTTATCTAGCAAAACTGTAAACGATACCAAAAATCGATCATGGTCAGGTAAAGCAACCAAATGACAGCATATAGGGATGTCAGTACTACTTACCGTGAACAAATGATAATAAAGCCAATTCTATAGGGGCAAAGAGAATACGCAATAGCAATAAGGTCGCAGCAATACTGCTATGCGGCCGTTTCCCGCGCCAAAGTAGCCAGAAATTGTTGATCCTGGGGGGTGAGAACGGCCGTTAACAGCAATTCCGGCCGACGGATCCACGTGCGCCGCAGTGCCTGCTCCCGTCGCCAACGGGTAATATTAGCCGCATGACCAGAGCGCAGCACCTCTGGCACTTGCCAACCGCGAAAAGTTTCCGGGCGGGTATAATGTGGCCCTTCCAGCAGCCCCGTAGCAAAACTATCGCTTTCCGCCGCCCCTTCAGCTCCCAGCACCCCTGGCAACAGCCGCGCCACCGCGTCTACCACCACCATTGCAGCCAGCTCCCCACCCGTCAACACATAATCGCCAATTGAGATTTCATCTGTCACCAGATGCTGCCGCACCCGTTCATCTACCCCTTCATACCGACCACACAGCAGCAGCAGCCGCTCGTGCTGCGCCAGTTCAGCGGCAATGGTTTGGGTAAACGGCCGTCCCTGTGGCGACATAAGAATGCAGGGGGGCAGAGGAGCGGAAGAGCAGGGGAGAGATTGCTCCCCCCTGCCCAAGATCGCCTCGACGGCGGCAAAAATTGGCTCCGGCTTCAACACCATGCCGCCGCCACCGCCGTAGGGTGGCTCGTCAGTAATGCGGTGCTTGCCTTTGGCATAGTCGCGGATGTTGTGCAAATGGATGGTGAGCAAACCGGCCGTTTGCGCCCGCCCCAAAATGCTTTCATTCAAATACCCCGCCATCATGTCGGGGAACAGGGTTAAAATATCAATCTGCATAGTTAGCACGTATTGTATACGCCCCTGGTACCCTGTGCCATCAGGTGGCGAGCGGGGGAGCATTTCAGTTTTGGGGCATTGATAAACTCACCTCTCCGCAAGCCAATTTCTCAGCCAAGAATTGTCATTTCGACGAGTCTTCGAGGAGAAATCCCGCTCAAATGGCGGCTATGAGAACGGGATTTCTCGGAGGACCTCGAAATGACACTGGATTTCCCATCTACGCAGTTAAAGATTAGGTCAAACTTGTTAAGTTTGCCCCCAAACTGAAATACACCCTCAGTGTGGCGATGCTGGCATCTTTGCCAATCTGCTAGTACACTAACGGAGGAAACATCGGTCTTAACATTGATCTTTGGAGAAAGTCGTGGTGGTAACAAAAAAATATATTCGGTTTGTTTTTGTGTTGTGTATATGCCTTGGTGGCATTTGGTTTTTAACCCGTTCATCCAGTCCGGCTCCTGATTCGCTTTTACGACAACAGGCGATGCAGTCTTTGGCTCCCGGTAACAGGCGGGGGGGCGACGGGGTGGTAGTGGAAGAGGGGGTACAAATTTGGCGAAAAACGGCCGTTTTTCCCACCACCGTCAACCTCGCCGACATCCCCAGCCGGCCCAGCCCCGTAGACAAACTCCAGCAGCAATATTTAGACGGCAAAGTTGACCTTGCCGAGCAAGAACGCCCCGTCAGCGAATCCCTCTTCCAAACCATGGTCGCCGAGTCACTGCGGCAAAAAGCTGACCCCGCCGTGCAAAATTACCAGCCCGAAGCCATTGCAGGCTCCCTGTCTGTTAACAGCAGCTTCAAATCCATTGATTACACCCAGTCACAGCAGGGCGTGCCCCCTGACCCCGACATTATGGTGGGGCATGACCACATCGTGGTTGGTGTCAACACCAGCTTCCAGGTCTTTGACAAAAGCGGCAACTCTCTTGTTGGCCCCATCCTTTACGAAGATTTTTGGGCCAATGCCGGAGGCACCTGCGCCACCGGCAGCAGCAGCGTGGTTATGTTCGACCCCTTCTCTGCCTACGACGAGGAAGAAAACCGCTACATTTTAGGCATCACCGCCTATGATTCATCCCTTAATGGAGGGGACAATGGCTGGGCATGCATTGCTGTTTCCACCAGCGACAGCGCCACCGGCAGTTGGTATCTCTACAACATTGACGGTAACGTGGGCAGCGGCACCGATTATTTTTACGATTATCCCCACATCGGCGTGGGGCAGGATGCGCTGTATCTGAGTGCCAACATGTTTGGCAGCAGCTTTGTTCGCGCCCACCTACACGTGTTGGATAAAGACGCGATGTACGCGGGTACGGCTCCCACCTATTGGCAAATCAACGATACCAGCGACTTTACCTTGCAGCCAGCCAAGCTCAAGGGATATGCTACCGGCGGCTGGCCTACCAATGTGAACGAACCGCATTATTATGCAACGGCCGTTTGGGGTGGCAGCAGTATCCGTATTAAGCAGGTGACGCTGAACGCCGCCAACCCGTGGGGCACAGCCCCCAGCTACACCACGGCGGGTACTGTTAGCGTCAACAGCTATTCTCAGCCCGTCAGCCAGCCGCAGTCAGGGGGCAGCAACATTCAGGGCAACGATTACCGGCTGCTGGATTTAGAATATTGGGGGGGCAAGCTGTGGGCAACCCACACCGTGGGCTGCAACCCTGGCAGCGGCACGGTGAACTGCGTGCGCTGGTATGAAATAAACATCAGCAGCGGCACCCCCAGCTTGGTGCAGCAGGGCACTTTTTCTAGCAACAGCACCTATCGCAGCTTCCCTGATTTGGCGGTGGACAAATGTGGCAACATGGTGGTGGGGTATACCAGCACCAGCAGCAGCACCTTCCCCAGCGTGTATGTCGCCGGCCGTGAAGCGGGTGACACGTTGGGGCAGATCAAACAGGAAACGCTGGTTCATGCGGGTGAAGCGTATTACACTGCCTACGACTCGGTTCCGCGCCGCTGGGGCGACTACACCGGCATGGCACTTGACCCAGACGGCGTGACGCATTGGTACGTGGGGGAATATTCGCGCAGTCAAAGCACGGCTCGTTGGTCTACCTGGGTTTCGGGTTCCAAATGGTCAAGCTGTAGTGCGTCGCCTGATTTTACGCTGGCGGTCACGCCCAGCAGTGCCAACATGTGTGCATCTAATAACCAACAATTTAACGTGACATTGGCAAGCCTAGCGGGGTTTAACAGTGCTGTTTCCTTAACAGCCACCGGAAACCCCGGTACCGCCTCGTTTTCGCCTTCGTCTGTTACGCCTCCGGGGAACAGCACGTTGACGATTAGCGGGGCGACGGCGGGCAGCTACGAGGTGATGGTGGCCGGGTCGGGTGGTAGCCCTACGATGAACCACGACGAGATCGTGAATTTGGATGTGGTGGCGGTCGTGCCGAGTGCGCCAACGTTGAGCAGTCCGGGGGGAGGAGAAACGGCCGTTTCCACCCAACCCACCTTCACCTGGAGCAACAATGGAGCCGCCAGCTACGACATCCAAGTTGCCACCGACCTCAACTTTAGCAACATCGTCTTTAGTGCTACCGCTTTGCCCAGCAACAGCTATGCCGCAAGCAGTAGCCTCAGCGACGGCACCGTTTACTATTGGCGCGTGCGCGGCAGCAACGCCTGTGGTGACGGCAGTTGGACGGCCGTTTCTGCCTTCCGCACTGGCTCCGGCCAAAGCTGCACCAATGTCCTGGCCGAACCCGGCTTTGAAGGTGGCACCAACGGAGCGTGGAGCAGCAGTTCCACCCTCAACCAAACGCTAATTGACACCAACAACCCGCGCAGCGGCAGCTATGCAGCGCGGCTGGGGCGGCAAAATAACGAAAATTCGCAGGTATGGCAAACAGCCACCATTGCTAACAGTGCCGCTTCTGCCACCCTGACCTACTGGTATGAGATTGCTTCAGGCGATGTTTGCGGCCAGTTTTATGATGTTGGCAGTGTCAAAGTGAATGGGAGTACGGTCAGCGGACACGAATATGACCTTTGTTCTAGCACCTCCACAGGTGGCTTTGTCCAGTCGGCAACTATCAACATGATGAGCTATGCGGGTTCCTCACCG
>JAGQGA010000050.1:10594-15644 GCA_020432595.1 Anaerolineales bacterium
CAGAAATTCGTTTCCAGACCACAACCGATGTTTCGTTGCTCAGCACCATGACCATTGATGATGTGGAACTGATGGTTTGTACCACCAACAATACGCCAGCGGCCGATTACAGCGACCTGCCCTTAAGCTATGGCGTGGCTTGGCATGAAGGTGGCGGCAGCCGCAAGATTGGCAGCAATTGGGACATCGACACCTCGTTTAGCAGCGGGCAGGATGACGGCACGGACGATGGCGTGACTTTTCCAGCATCATGGGCGCAGGGGGAGACGGTGAATGTGACGGTCAATGTGCAGGGGGGTAGCGGGCTGCTTAAAGGATGGGTGGATTGGAACAATGACGGGGATTTTGCTGATGGCAACGAACTGGTGATCGATCAAACGGTGACGAGCGCGGGGGATCAGGTGGTGGCGGTGAGTGTGCCAGAAACGGCCGTTCTGTCCACCCCCCTCAACTATCGCATCCGTTTTGCCAGCAGCGCCATTGGCGGCAGCAGCGGCAGCATGGCGAATGGGGAGGTTACGGATGGGCAAACGGCGGGCGTGTCGGCTCCTTGCGCCGCGCCAACGGCCGTTTCCAACCTCAGCATCAGTGGCAATGTCAGCGCCGGTACCGTTGACCTTAGTTGGAGCAACACCAATGCCGACAGCTACGAAGTGCGCCGCAGCGTGGGCGATTTTTACTTTAGCAGCGGTTTGGGTACTCTGCTAATCACCAGCAGCAGTGGCAGCTATCAGGACAACACCGTGGCGTTCAACAACGTGGGGACGCACCACGCTTACCAGATTCGTGCTGTCAACAGCTGTGGCTCTGCCAGCAGCAGCACCCATGCCGTGGCTGAATTTGAGTTTACTATCGTGCCGGGGAATTAGGTGACGTGTAAAGGCGTAAAGCAGACCGCTTTGCGCCTTTGCACTAGAATTCTTTTAATGACATGATGCGTGGTGCGTGGTGCGCCCATTTTTTAGCACTTACCACGCACCACGCACCAAATTTACCAACCCCATAAAATCTGAAAGCCCTTCTTTCCTTATTTGCGAACTGTTTGCAAGGCGGGGTGGTAATAGGTGGCGGCAAGGGCAAGAACGGCCGTTATGCCCAGCACCCCCGGAGCCAGCAGCGGATTGGCCCCGCCCAGCGCATCCCAAAACACATCAGCCGTCGTCAAATTGGGCTGAATCTCCAGGGCAAAGGCGATGTTGTGCTCAATATGCTCAAACAGCCCAAACAGGCTGCCCAACCCCACAAACAGCATCACTACCCGCAGCAGTTGGACAGTGCCAGTTGTTGGCCGAAACAGCGCCAGCACAATGACCACAAACCCCACCCCACACAGCACAAACGGCAACAGTTGCACCGGATTTTCCGTATGCCCCGTCAGCCATAGCTCGGCCAACGTCCCCAAACACAAAAAGGCTGACAAAATCAGCAGGAATAAACGAACCCGTTGTAAGATGACGCGATCACTCATATTGGGAGGTAATCGGTAATCAGTAATCGGTAATCAGTTGTAGAACCCACTGATTACCGATTACCGATTACTGATTACATTATTTCACCACCAAATACCCTTCCGCCAGCGCCGCATCCTCGGCCGACACCAATTCGCCTAATTTGGCTAAAAAGGCTTCGTTGCTGCCAAACGGCCGTTCTGCCATCAACTGATTCGCAATCCCATCATCCACCCCCGGCAACTGCATCAACGTTGCTGCGTCAGATCCATCCACATCAACCGGCACAAACACATATTGCTCATACGTTGCCACCTGGGCATCATCCACATATTTGCCAATCTCGCGCCGGAACTCCTGAATGCTCACATACGGCCGATATTCTTGGAACTCACGCACCATCCGGCTGCCAAAACCGGGAATAGTCGCCAAAAGCTCATCACCAGAGACGGTGTTTATATTTAACTTAGTGGTGCTAACAGCCGTTTCTGCCACCGCCACCGCACTGGCTCCACTATCAACCACAGCCGCATTGCTACTGCCGCACGCTGCGAGAAAAACGGCCGTTAACAACAGCCCCAAAATCCATAAACGCTTCATAGGTTCTATCAAACTTCCTTTTGTAAATAGAGATTGGAGATTGAAGATTAGAGATTGAAAGTTGGTTCATCTTCAATCTCTAATCTCCAATCTCCATTTTTCCATTATGCCATCCCAATATGAAAAAGTAATGAAGACCCAAATTGAACACAAGCCATAGCTGAGGTAAGATAATCCCATGCACCCTGAACCAATTACGCAGCAAACGCCCGTCCTAGAACCTTGTCCGCGTTCGTCCGCGTTTGTCCGCGTCCCATTCTTCCAAGGAGACCCTCATGAGTGAATACAAAGCCATTGGCCGTGAACTGCCCCTTACCGACGGCGACCGAAAAGTAACCGGCCATCTGAAATTTGCTGGCGATGTGGATTTGCCGGGCATGCTCCACGCCCGGCTTATCACTAGCCCCTATGCCCATGCCCGTATTACCGGCATTGACGTGAGTGCCGCGCTGGAGGTGGAGGGCGTAACGGCCGTTCTTACCGCCGCCGACCTTCCCAACATCCCCCCCACCTCCCGCAACCGCCTCATGTTGGCCCGCGACCGCGTGATTTTTGCCGGGCAGCCGGTGGCAATTGTGCTGGGCGAAACCCTGGCTGCTGCTCAGGACGGTGTGGAACACGTTTGGGTAGATTATGACCCGCTGCCCGCCGCCATTGGTCTCGATGAAGCCGCCGCCGACAACGCCCCGCTGGTGTGGCCCACCGGCAAGCCGGGCGAAACGGGCGAAGCCGATGCCCACGGCGCGGCCGTAGACACCGACAGCGGCGAATCCAAGCCCAGCAACAAAACGGGCGAAACCACCTTTAGTCGCGGCGACGTTGCCGCCGGGTTTGCCGAAGCCGCCGTCATCGTTGAGCGCACTTTCACCACCTCGTTTGTCCACCAAAGCTACATGGAGCCGGTGACGATTGTGGTGCAAATGGATGATTGGACGGGCGGGGCCACCGTCTGGACGGGGACGCAGGCGCCGTTTTATGTGCGGGAACAGGTGGCAGATGTGCTGGGGGTGACGGAAACGGCCGTTCGTGTCATCCCCGCTCCCCCCGGCGGTGCCTTTGGTGCCAAATTCCTCAGCTATGAACTCCTCGTTGCCATTGTGGCCCAAAAAATGAACCGCCCCGTTCGCTTCGCCCTAACCCGCAGCGAAGACATGCTCGCCACCACCCCCGCCCCCGCCATGCGCTTCCACGCCAAAGTCGGCCTCGACAGTGACGGCAAACTCACCGCCCTGGCCGCCGACATCACCGTAGACAACGGCTGCTTCCCCAGCTCCCACGGCATCGCCGCCTACCTCATGAGCAGCTACTACCAGTTCCCCCACATGCACGTCGTCTACCGTGACGTGATGACCCACAAATTCTCCCCCGGAGCGTACCGCGCTCCCGGTGCCACCCAAGCCTCTTTTGTCATTGACAGCCTGGTGGATGAAGCGGCACGGCAGGCTGGGCTAGACCCACTGGCGGTCAAAATCGCCAACGCTTCCAAACCGGGCGACCCCCTGCCCGACGGTTCTCCCTGGCCGTTTATGGGGCTGGATAAGGTGTTTGAGGCAGCGCAGAGCCACCCCGTTTGGCAAAACCGCGACAAAGCCCAGGCCAATGGGCGCGGCGTTGGCCTTGCCATCGGCGGCTGGATGGGTGGGCTGGAGCCGATGGCGGCTTCGGTGCGCCTGCTGCGAAACGGCAACATTCAGGTTGTCGTCGGCTCGGCTGACCTCACCGGTACGCTAACTGGCTTTAAACAGGTGGCTGCCGAAGCGTTTGGCCTCGATGTTGACCAGGTGGAAGTGGTGCAGGCCGACACCTCGGTGGCCGCGTATGCCGGTGGCGCAGGCGGCAGCAAAATGATGTATTCGATGGGGCCGGCCATCATCCAGGCCGCCGAAGATGCCCGCGCCCAGGCGTTTGAAATTGCTTCTAACGAGTTTGAGGCTGATTCTGCCGACCTGGAGCTGGTAGATGGGCAGGTGCGGGTGCGCGGCGTGCCGGACAAGCAGATTTCGCTAAGCCAAATTGCCGGAATGACGATGCGTTTTGGCGGCAAATATGCGCCGGTGGTCGGAAACGGCCGTCATGCCGTCACCCAACGCTCCCCCGCCTTCTCCGCCCAAATTGCCGAGGTCGAGGTAGACCGCGACACGGGCGAAGTAACCGTCCACAAGCTGGTCGTCATTCAGGATGTGGGTCGCGCCATCAACCCGCTGCTGGTCAAAGGCCAAATGGCGGGCGGGGCGATGCAGGGGCTAGGTTGGGCGCTGTATGAAGGCATGGCGCACGATGAGGCGGGAACGCTGCTCACGGGTTCTTTCATGGACTACACCATCCCCCATTTTGCCCATGCCGTGGCGGAAATGGATTTGGTGATTGTGGAAGTGCCGTCAGAATACGGACCGTTTGGGGCGCGTGGTGTGGGCGAACCGCCCATCATCCCCACCGCCGCCGCCATTGCCAACGCCATCCGCGATGCTGCTAACGTCCGCGTCACTGACCTGCCCATGACCCCGCCGCGTGTGCTGCGAGCTATGGCACAATAATTTTACAGACCAGTGGCAGGAAGGGAAAACGGCCGTTTTCCCTTCCTACTTCTTACTGCTCCACAATATCAATTCGCTCAATAATGTCGGGGGTACCCGTGATACCCAAAGATGGCTCATTCAAGGTGATGCTGCTCAGCACATCATCTCCTGCAACCAGTTCCCCAAAGATGGTGTGGAGGCCGTTGAGGTGGGTGGCGGGGGCAAAGGTAATGAAGAACTGGCTGCCGTTGGTGGCAGGGCCAGCATTTGCCATTGCCAGCAGCCCACGTCGGTCAAAAGTGAGGCCGGTGTCTACTTCATCTTCAAACTCATAGCCGGGGCCGCCCGTGCCCGTGCCGGTGGGGTCGCCACCCTGCGCCATAAAGTCGGGGATGACGCGGTGGAAGGGAACGCCGTCGTAGAACCCCTGGGTTGCCAGGAAAACAAAGTTGTTGACGGTGACAGGGGCTTCGTCATCAAACAGTT